>SKSV01000124.1 GCA_007122815.1 Trueperaceae bacterium
ACGCGACGATCCGAGTTGCCCTCGCGCAGCACCGGGTTCACGGCGCTGCCCTTGACCCGGTCGAAGCGGGCGCGGACCTCCCGCTCGGCCTCGTCGCGCGGCTCGTCGGGGTAGTCCGGCAGGGAGTAACCCTGCGCCTGCAGCTCCCTCACCGCCGCCTTAAGCTGAGGCGCCGAGGCGCTGATGTTGGGCAGCTTGATGATGTTCGCTTCGGGCGTGGCCGCGAGTTCACCCAAGTAGGCGAGGTCGTCGCTGACTCGCTGCTCCTCGCCCAGGTACTCAGGGAACACCGCCAGTATGCGCCCCGCCAACGAGATGTCGCGCGTCTCCACGGCGATGCCGGCAGCATCGGTGAAGGCCTTGACTATCGGGAGGAACGAGTAGGTCGCCAGGTGAGGCGCCTCGTCCACCTTGGTGTAGATGATCTTGGGGGTAGTCGCTCCGCTCATGTGGTCACCGACTCCAGTCAATCGAGCATGTACGCGATGTCGTCCCACGGGTGCCTGTACAGCCCCTGCTTGAGACGCTTCTGGTCCAGATGGTGGCCCATGAGACCGATGCTGCGACCCAGCACGAACAGCCCGTTGAGCGCACCGAGCTGAATGTAACCGTCCGCCTCCTCGCGCGTCATCTCCGAGCGGAGCATGTCGGCGAACGCGATCCCGATCGCGCCGTCCACGTTGAGGATCAGGTTGTTGCGCTTGGCAGTCGTTATCTTCTCGACCCCGACAGCGTAAGCGAGCAGGTCTGAGGAGCCGAAGTTCTTGAACACGAAGTCCTTGATGATGCTCACGCGCATGTCGGGGTTGTTCACGCTCTTGACCCGGTGCCCGATGCCCTGGATGTTCACGCCCTTGCGTTTCATCTCGTCGACGAACTCTTGTGGAGTCAGACCCCGATCGAAGGCATCCGAGAACATCTGCGCCGCCCCGTCCACTGCTCCGCCGAAGCGAGGACCGATGGTGAGCATGCCGCTCACCACTGACGACACCAGGTCCTTGCCGGCGCGCGACGCCACGATCGTGTTGTGAGCCCCTGAGACAGCAGGGCCGTGATCGGCGGTGATCATGATCGCCATCTCTATGAACTTCGTGGCGTACTCGGGAAGCAAGCGCTTGAACCACAGCAGGCTCAGCACCCCGCCGATACCGAGCCCGCGCTCGAACACCTCGGTGATGCTGACGTTGCCGTACATCAGTTCCTCGCCGCGGTCATCGGAGATGGTGCTTATGAACGCAGCCGGCTTACGGATTATGCCTTCCTTGACGGCCTTCGCGTAGTCCATCGGGACGACCGGCACCTCGGGCTCCGGCGCCGGCGTTATCACGCCGTCGTCCACCAAGCGCTCGTAGGTCTGCTTGATCTTCTCGCCGTAGTCGTCGTAAGAGTTGGGCACGATGGCCCCAGCGCGCCGCAGCGCGGCGTTCTTGGCATCGGCCGTCTCGGCCTCGGAACCCACCTTGGCGCCGGCGTGACCGAACTGGACCTCGGTCTTGAAGGCCTTCGAGCAGGTGCCCGTCACCCACATCACCAGCGGCTTCGTGATGCGCCCGTCCTCGAGCGCCTGCACGATGTCGTACTCGCCGCTGCCGCCGAGTTCGCCCAAGCACGCCAGCATCTTCACCGCAGGGTCTGACTCGTACCGCAGCAGGTGATCGAGCAGCGTCGAACCCGGGTACATGTCGCCACCCACCGCGATGCCCTCGTACAGGCCGTCGGTGTTCATGGCGATCGTGAAGTACACCTCGTTGGACAGGCCGCCGGACTTCGACACGAAACCCACCGAGCCCGGCCGATGCAGCTTCGACTCGACGATGTTCTCGATCGTGCCGCCGGTGTTGCCGATCTTGAAGCAGCCCGCCTTGATCCCGCCGACCGTGGATGGTCCGATGATCACCTTGCCTAGCCGCTTCGCCTTTGCACGGAGCAGCTTCGTGCGCCGCTCGGGCACACCCTCGGCGATGACCACCACGGTCTTGATCTGCGGGACGTCGAGCGCCTCATCGGTCGATGCGGCAGCCGACCTGAACGAGGCGAAGTTGATCATCACGTCGACGTTCGGGTGCTCGTTGGCGGCGCGCTCCAAGCGCTTGTACATGGGGACGAGGATCTCGCGCTTGCCGAAGAAGAGCTTGCACAGGCCATCCGAGCCGGTCGGATGGATGATGGCCGCCACCGACGGCGTCTGCCGGCCCGACACGTAATCGAAGTCGAGCATGCGCTGCGTGGCGTTCACCTGGTTGTTGTAGATGAACGCCTGCGTCTTCTTGTTGAAGAGCTCGTAAGCTGGCCTCTCGCGCACACCGTTCGGCTGCGGCGTCGAAGCGCCCTTCTCGGAACCGCGCGGCTCGCCCCGCTCGACAGTCTTGGACACTCACATCCCACCCTTCAGCGCCATGGAGACGATCTTCGTCATGTGCGTCTCCGGGCCGTAGACCTCGATCGGCACGCCGAGCTCCTCACCGAGCTCGCGCATCAAACGCAACCCTTCACGGTAGTTCGGCCCGCCGCGCCGGACGTAGATCCGCACCCGGCCGTCCTGAAGCTCGATCTTGTACTCCCTGAGCGCCCTGATGATCCCCTTGAAGGTGTTCGCCACATCGGTGAAGTTCGCGATCCCACCACCGATCAGCAGGATCTTGCCCTTCGGGTGCTTCGCGCGCGTCATCAAGTCCAGGATGGTCTTCGCGTAGAGGTAGGTGAACTCCTCGTTCGGGTCCCCCGAGTACTCCCCGTAGTTCGCGAGCTCGGACATGAAGCCAAGGTCGGTGATGGTGTCGGCGAAGATCACCGATGCCCCGCCGCCGGCGACCATGGTCCAGACCCGTCCCTCCGGGTTGACCACCGTCAACTTCAGCGACGCTCCGGTCTTGGCGTCGAGCTCCTCGACGAACTCCTCCTCCTTCGTGAGCTTCTGCCCGAAAGGCGCCGTGAACTCGATCTCGCCCCAGCGACGACCGCACTCGAACTCGGCCGTGCTGTCGAGCTTGGCCGCCAGGTCCAGAGGCAACACACGGTCTTCCGTTACCACCAACGGGTTGATCTCCAGGAACGTGAAGTGGAGGTCCGCGTAGAACCTGAACAGCGACTCGATGAAGCCCGCCAAGCGCTGGCGCTTGAGCGAAGGCACCTCGCCCAACAGCGCCCTCTCGATCTCCTGCGCGCTCGGGAACTCACCCACCGGCACCTGCAAGCGCAGCGCTTTCGACTCGACGTCGCCGACGTTCACGCCCCCTTGGTGATGGAAGAGGATCTCGTCGCCCTCCCGGGTCGACAGCAGCGCCACGTAGCACTCGTCGGATTGGTCGTGGACGCAACACGGCTCGATCAGGAAGTTGCTGAGGCGACCGAACGTGCCCTCATCGACGGGCTTCCCGGCCTCGTCGAACTCCCCATGGATCGTGATCGGTGCCTTCGACTTCTCCTCGATCCAGGTCTTGGCCTCGTCGAACGGCGCGTCGACCAGGATCAGGCCGTTCTTGCCCCGGCGCTTGATCAGCTGATCCGGCTTGACGACCAGGCGCTCCTCACGCAACCAGGGATGCTCCTTCGGCAACTCCGCCAGGTCCGTGTCCGGGCCGACGGTGACGAACTTGTCGTCGATCACGAACCTACCTCCGGAGTACTCGCCTAGCAGCCGGGAGAGCATACGCATCCCGTCCGCCTCTCGGATCGCCCTCTGTGCCATCCTCTGGTCCCTCCTCAGCCGTTCTCGGCCGCCATACTCACGAGTTGCAGACTCGCAACCAGGGTTTGACCCAGTGTCGCGTTCCCGTCTGAGCCGCACCAGGGGCGTGTGGCCCTAGCGAGGAGAGCTGAGTTGCGTTGTGCTCGAAGTCGTGTCACGCGCCTCGCGCGGCGGATCGGCACGCGCAATACCCTTGAGGAGCCTCCCGAGGATGTCGGTGCCGGTCACGACGCGCGGCCGCTCACCCCACAGCAGCACCACGTCGTACTCCACTATGTCGTCACCGTGCGGGCCGGAGCGCACCACGAACCTCTCGATCAGCTCACCGAGCCTGGTGCCGGCCTCCTCCACCACGATGGGCCGGTGGCAGTGCCGGTAGGGGTTGAAGCTCTCGTGCGCGAAGAGCGCCTCGCGCAGGAAGTCGTCGGTCGCGAGCACGAAACGCGGTCGGTCAGCTGGATCCACGATCACCGCCCAGCTCTTGCCGGAGCGGTCCACCGCGCGCAGGAAAGGGTCGTCGGCAGCACTGCCTATGTTCGGGAAGCGCGGTCGGTCGCCGTCGAACGGTAAGCGCAGGACGCTCTCGGGATCGATCGGTTCACCTTCGTCCGTGAGCGGCACGTCGTCGATGTCGAGGAAGTTGAGCGCTCCCTGCCCCTCTACAGCGTTGATGTCGCTGCCTTCGGCCTCCATGTGCAGTCGGATGAGCCTGCGCAGGTCACGTTCGCGGTAGAAGCGGATCTCCTCTCCTCCCAACCAGGCGTCGAGCACCATGGCGGACGGTTTCGCCACCGGGTAGAGCAGCACCTGGTAGGCGCGCAGCAGAGGCGCCAGGCGCGCGGCCAGCGGCAGCGCGTGGCGGGTGAAGTACGCCTGCGGACCGATCTCCGCGAAGACGGTGATGATGACGGTGGAGAAGAGGAACGCCGCCACGCCGGTGAGCACGGACCCCGAGAGCAGGGCCAGCAGCACGTTGACGGACACGTTGCCCCAGAGGATCGTCACCAGGCTGAAGTTGGCGTCGTCGCGCAGCCGCAGCACACGCAGGGCACGCGAGTCGCCCTTCCTCGCCTCGACTTGCAGCTCGAGGCGGCTGAGCGAGAAGAGGCCCAAGTTCAGACCCGAGAACAGCGCGGACTGCGACAGGCAAGCGAGCACGCCCAGCCAGGTGAGCGCAACGGATGCCGTCATCCCTGCGGCGTCAGGAGGGGGCTTCGGCGGCCGTGTCGGAGGCGATCAAGAGCGTGAGCGAGTTGTCGGCGACCCGCAGCCTGGCGCCGCCAGCGAGCAGCGCTCCGCGGCCGCGGCGGTCCACCCAGCCGGCCTCGGTGTCGACGCACACCCTCCAGCCCTCTCCGCCCGGGCAGGCGGGAAGGGAGAAGGTCCGTCCCTCGCGGCCAGCGACCAGCATGAGGAACGAGACGTCGCTGACGGGCACCCCATGGTGGTCGATCTCGCGCAACGCATCCCCGCACAGCCGCATCCCGACGGCCGAACTGCGCTGGTCGTGCCAGTCGCTCGCGCTCATCTCGTGACCGTTGGGGTGCCACCAGGTGACATCCCGGCAACCGGCGTCATCACGACCCGACAGGAAGCTGCGGCGACGGAACACCGGATGCGCGCGCCGCAACGCCACCAGGTCGGCCGTGAAGCGCGAGAACGCGCGCTCCTCATCGCCCAGCTCCCAATCGAACCAGCTCAGCTCGTTGTCCTGGCAGTAAGCGTTGTTGTTCCCCTGCTGGGTACGCGAGAGCTCGTCACCCCCGAGCAGCATGGGTATGCCTTGTGAGAGCAGGAGCGTCGCCATGAGCCCCCGCTTGCGCTTCGCGCGTCGTCGGCGCACGTCCTGGTCGTCGCTGGCGCCCTCAACGCCGGCGTTGCTGGAGAGGTTGTGGCCGTGTCCATCTCGTCCGTCCTCGCCGTTGGCGAGGTTGTGCTTGCGCTCGTAACTCACCAGGTCCTCGAGCGTGAAACCGTCGTGCGCTGTGACGAAGTTGATCGAGGCCCACGGCTTGCGGCCGTTGTGGGCGTAGAGGTCCGACGACCCGCTGAGGCGCGTCGCCAACTCGGCGACGCGGCCTGGGTCACCGCGCCAGAACGCGCGCACGGCGTCGCGGTAAGCGCCGTTCCACTCCGTCCACGACCAGGGGAAGTTGCCGACCTGATAGCCGCCGGGACCGACGTCCCACGGCTCCGCGATCAGCTTCACGCGGGAGAGCACCGGGTCTTGCTGGATGACCTTGAAGAAGGCCGAGAGCATGTCGACGTCGTAGAACTCCCGCGCGAGCGCGGCGGCGAGATCGAAGCGGAAGCCGTCCACGTGCATCTCTTCCACCCAGTAGCGCAGGCTGTCGGTGATGAGCTGAAGCACGTACGGGTTGCCTGGGTCGAGGGTGTTGCCGGTGCCGGTGTAATCGATGTAGAAGCGCGCGTCCTTCGGTTGGAGCTTGTAGTAGGAGCGGTTGTCGATGCCGCGGAACGAGAGCGTGGGTCCGGTGTGGTTGCCCTCGCCGGTGTGGTTGTAGACCACGTCGATGATGACCTCGAGACCTGCCCGGTGCAGCTCGCGCACCATCGTCTTGAAGTCGCCCACCGCGCTGACGGGCCCGTTGCTCGAGTAGCGCGGCTCCGGAGCGAAGTAGTTCAGCGTGTTGTAACCCCAGTAGTTCGTCAAGCCGAGCTCCAGCAGCCGCTTGTCCTCCACGATCGACTGCACCGGAAGCAACTGCACGGTGGTCACTCCCAGCTCGCGAAGGTGCTCCAGGACGCTCTCGTGAACCAGCCCCTGGTAAGTGCCACGGAGCTCCTCGGGCACGGCGGGGTGGCGCATGGTGAGGCCTCGCACGTGAGCCTCGTAGATGATCGTCTCCTGCCAGGGCACCCACGGGGCCTGCACCCCCTGCCAGTCGAAGTCATCCTCGACTACCGCGCCGAGGGGCGCGTAGGGGGACGAGTCGAGCTCGCAAGGCACCTCTGTACGCCCGCGTCGCACGCTTCCAGCGAGGCTCGGGTGCCAACGCAGCGGCCGTCCGATGGCACGGGCGTAGGGGTCGAGCAGGACCTTGTTCGGGTTGAAGCGGTGCCCGGCCGTGAGCTCCCAGGGTCCGTGCACGCGTAGCCCGTACAGCTGCCCGGGTCTCAGGCCGGGCAGGTAAGCGTGCCAGACGGGACCCGTGCGCTCGGGAAGGTCGACGCTGCGGCTCGGGACGGGCTCGTAAGCCCCGTCGAAGAGCAGCCACTCGACCCTCGTCGCGTTCTCGGCGTAGACCGCTAGGTTGACGCCCTGGCCGTCGTAGCTCGCCCCCAACGGGAAGGGCCGCCCTGGCCACACTAGAGCTTCAGCAGCTGGGTGTGGATCGACTAGCGGGGACGGCAGGGCCGACGCCGAGTGGAGGGCCATGGGACTCCAGTCTACGACGACGAACGCGGCGTTCTGGGTCGTGTTTCACGAAGTTACGGCGACAGTGGCGCGTCTCACACCCGGACCGCTGCCCGCTCCTCGCCCGCTCCTCGCCGGCTCCGAGCGCCAGGGCCGCTCAAGCGGGGATCACGAGTCGCTCAGAGAGCTAGTCGGTCAGAGATCTAGGAAGCGCAGCTCATCGGCGCGCACGCTCGGGTCCAGGCGCCGAGCGAAGTCCAGCAGGCCGTCGCGATCGGGGGGCTCGAGGAAGTAGCGGAAGTTGGCGAGGTAACGCAGGACCACGGCTTCCGAGAGACCCCTTGCGGCCGCCTCGACGCGCGCTACGTCCGCAAGGTGACCCAGCCCCCGTTCGCGTGCGGCGCGGAGCTCAGCAACCAGACGCGGTGAGGGGAGGCGGTCGGCCCGTGCCGCCCAGACCGCGAAGGTGAACGGCAGCCGCGTGGCTCGGTACCAAACGTCGCCGAGGTCGCTCTGCTGCGGCACCTTGCCGGCTATCGGTCGGCTGGTCACCGCCTCGACGAGCGCGTTGTCGCCGATCAGGAGCGCGGCGTCGAACCTCGCCAGCATCTCGTCCAGGTCGGGTTCTACAGGCACCAGCTCGGCCTCGAGACCCTGGAGGGCCAAGAGCACCCGGAGCAGCTCGACGCTGGTGGCCGAATGGGTGGTGACACCGATGGTCGCGCCGTCCAGCTGCTCCCATCCACGATGGTGGAAGAGCGTGACGCTGTGGACCGGACCGAGGGACGCGATCGAGAAGTCGGGAAGCGCCACGAGCTCCTGCCGGTGCCGGATGAACTCGACGCTCGAGACCAGCGTCAGGTCGACCTCACCGGCCATGAGAGCCGCGTTGAGCTCGCTCGGCACGCCACGCACGAAGCGCGCCCCGCGCCAGGGTTCGAGACCCCAGTGCAAAGGCGCCACGTTGGTGTAGGCGACGATCCCAAGCACCTCGCTGGCGCGTTGGTCGCCCGGGGTGGCATCGCTGGGCGCCGAGCGCTCGATCACGCGCCGAACACTCGCAGCTCACGGTAGAGCGCGTCTCGCCTCACCGCTACCCGTCCCGCGCCCTCGATCAACTGCACCAGCTCGCCCTCGCTCATCCCGGCCTCGGTCACCGCGCCGGAGGCGTGGGCGATGCGTTCGTCCTTGATGGTGCCGTCGACGTCGGATACGCCTGCCGCGAGCGAGAGCTGGGTCTGCTCTGGGGTGATCATGATCCAGTAGCCCTTGATGTGCGGCACGTTGTCCAGGTAGATGCGCGCTACGGCAAGGTTACGCAGGTCGTCCAGGCCCGTCGTGTGCACACGTTTGCCCATGGCCTCGAGCTCGGTCGCCAGCGGGTTGTTGTCGGGTTGGAAGGCGAGCGGTATGAAGCTCATGAACCCTTGGGTTTCGTCCTGCAGGCGCCTGAGTCGATCCATGTGATCGAGTCGGTCCTCGAGCGACTCCACGTGGCCGTAGAGCATCGTGGCGTTGGTCGGTATGCCCAGCTCGTGGGCGGTGCGATGCACCTCGAGCCAACCCTCGGCGGTGACCTTCGCTCGTGCGATGCGGCGCCTGACGTGCTCGGCGAAGATCTCCGCCCCGCCGCCCGGCAGCGCCACCAGCCCGGCTTGCTGGAGTTCGGCCAGGACCTCACGGTAGCCCAGCCGAGGCCGGGTGATCTTCGTGAAGTGGTGGATCTCCGCGGCCGTCCAGGCCTTCACCTGGACACCCGGGTAGCGGGTGGTGAGACCGTGGACCAGGTCGAGGTAGTACTTCCACTCGCGCTTGGGGTGGTGGCCGGAGGCGATGTGGATCTCCGTCAGCTCAGGGTGGTAGTGCTCGTCGACGTACGCCCAGACGTCGTCCAGGTCGTAGTCCCAAACGCCTTCCTCGCCGAAGCGACGGGCGAAGCCGCAGAAGGTGCAACCCACGTAGCAGACGTTGGTCTGCGAGAGCCTGAGCGAGTGGACGAAGTAGGCTTTGGGGCCGACCTTGCGCTCCCGGACCACGTCGGCCAGCCTGAGCAGGGCGGGAACGTCGCGCGTCCGGTACAGAGCCATGCCCTCCGCGAAGTCGACGCGTTCGCCGGCGAGCACCTTGTCGACCACCGGCTCGAGCTCGGGGTCAAGAGTGCGCACGGCGGGCCCAGCGGTGGTCTCGGTGGCGAGCGTGCCGAGCGTCATCTCCGGAACGATAGCACGCGCAGCGATGCCGTCCTGGACGCCTGCGCTGCAACGTAACCCAAGACACGTTCCGGGCCTCGAGCCGTTGGCGGCTGGCGCACGAGGCTCCTGATCCGCTTTCAGATGTGCAGCGCCCTGCCGTGTACCGCCAGCGCGGCCTCCTTGACGACCTCCGACAACGTGGGATGCGCGTGGCTGAGCCGCGCCACGTCTTCGCTGCTGGCGTGGAAGGCGAGCGCGGCCACCAGCTCGGCGATCAGGTCGCCGGCGCGCGCACCGATGACGTGCGCTCCGAGCAGGCGATCGGTCTCCTTGTGCGCCAGGAGCTTCACCCTTCCGTCGGTGGCGCCAAGTGCACGCGCTCGACCGTTCGCCTGGTACGGGAAGACGCCCTTGCGGTAGGGAGTCCCTGCCTCCTTCAGCTGCTCCTCGGTCTTGCCTACCGAAGCCACCTCCGGCTCCGTGTAGACCACGTTGGGTACGAGCCCGTGATCGACGTGGCCAACGACACCGGTGGCGATGAGCTCCGCCACTGCCACGCCGTCGTCCTCCGCCCGGTGAGCCAGCATCGGTCCTTCGATGAGGTCGCCGATGGCGTAGACGCCCTCGAGCGTGGTGCGGAAGCGCTCGTCGACCTTCACGAAGCCCTTGGAGTCCTGCTCCACACCGGCCGCTTCGAGTCCGAGCCCTTCGGTGTTCGGAGCGCGCCCCGTCGCCAGCAGCACGGTGTCCGCCTTGACCGCGTTCGCGCCCTCCACGTGCACGCTGACCCCGCGCTTGGTGAGGGTCGTACCCGTGACGGCCACGCCGGTGCGGATCTCGAGGCCGCGCCTGGTGAACACCTTCTGCGCCTCGCGGGAGATCTCGGCGTCCATGGTGGGGAGCACGCGGTCGAGGTACTCCAGCACCGTCACGTTCGCGCCCAACCTGGCCCACACGCTGCCCAGCTCCAGGCCGATCGCGCCGGCACCGATCACCACGAGGCGCCGGGGCACCTCCTCGAGCGCGATGGCGTGGTCACTCGTGATCACCTTCTCGCCGTCGACCTCCACGCCGGAGAGCTCTGCCACACGGCTCCCGGTAGCCAGGATGACGTTCTCGGCGACCAGCTCGGTGTCGCCGTCCTCGCCGTGCACCACCACGCGGCCGCGCTCGATCAGCTCCGCCATGCCGGTGAAGCGTTCGATGCCATGCTTCTTGAACAGGTACGCCACCCCATCGGTGTTGCTCTTGACCACCTTGTCCTTGCGCTCCATCATGGCCCCGAGATCGAGCTCCACCTCGGACACCAACACGCCGTGCTCGGCCAGGTGATCGCGCGCCATCACGAAGCGCTCGCTGGACTCCAGCAACACCTTGCTCGGTATGCAGCCGACACGAACGCACGTGCCTCCGAGGGTCGCCTCCTTCTCTACGCAAGCGACCGCGAGACCGAGCTGCGCGGCGCGGATGGCGGCCACGTAACCGCCGGGACCGGCACCGATGACGATCACGTCGAAATCAGGCATGCTCTCCTCCGGCGGCATGGTACCGCGGGCCGCTCGTCACGACCGAAAGCGAGGGCGCCAGCGGCCCTCGACCCACGAGGTTCGGTGGCGCCGGCGACTGCCGGATCGGCGGATCCGGAGTCTGATGTGCCATGACCCGCTTACTGCATCGCACGCGCGGCGCGCTCCCGTTGGTAGTCCTGGCGCTGGTCGCTCTCGCCGTCGTCGCCAGCGTACGCGGCGAGGCCGAAGACGCGGCCTCGCAGGGCGCTGGAGCCGCCACCTCGCCAGCCTCGCAAGCGGGAGCAGCACTCCTGACGTCTGCGCCTGGAGGGGAGGTGGCCGCCGACACGGCCATCGCCTACTTCGCCGGCGGCTGCTTCTGGTGCGTGGAGGCTCGCATCGAGAAGGTACCCGGAGTCCTCGGATCGATCAGTGGTTTCATGGGTGGCCACGTCGAGTCCCCGACCTACGCCGAGGTGGTGCGAGGCGAAACCGGACACCGCGAGGTCGTGCAGGTCCACTACGATCCCGCGCGCGTCACCTACCAGAGCCTTCTCGACGCCTTCTGGCGGCTCCACGACCCTAGCGACGCGGGGGGCTCCTTCGTCGACCGCGGTCACCACTACACCTCAGCGATCTACGTGGTGGACGAGGAGCAGCGGCGCCTGGCGGAGGGGAGCCTGGCTGCGCTGGAGGCGAGCGGGAAGTTCGATCGCCCGATCGCCACGGTCGTCGAAGACGCCGGGCCCTTCTACCGTGCCGAGGACTACCACCAGGACTTCGCCGCCAACAACTCGCTGCGCTACGCCGCGTACAGCGCCGCCTCCGGACGAGATCGCTTCATAGCGACCACGTGGGACGGAGACCGCACGGTCTACCAGTTGCCGGAGCTGCTGCCCGAGTGGTTCACCCAGCATCCGGGTGACGCCGCGCTGCGTGAATCGCTGAGCGACCTGGCTTACCGCGTCACCCAACGCGACGCTACCGAGCGGGCCTTCTCACACCACTACGACGCGCTCTACGAGCCCGGGTTGTACGTGGACGTGGTGAGCGGGGAGCCGCTGTTCAGCTCGGCGGACAAGTTCGACTCTGGCACCGGTTGGCCGAGCTTCACCAGACCGGTCGACGAACGCTACGTCACCCTGCACGAGGACCGCAGCCTCTTCATGCTGCGCATCGAGGTGCGCAGCCGCTTCGCCGACTCTCACTTGGGCCACGTCTTCGAGAACGGTCCCGAACCGACCGGGCAGCGCTGGTGCATCAACGGCGCGGCCCTGCGCTTCGTGCCGCTAGCGGAGATGGAGGCCGAGGGTTACGGCGGGTACGTCAGCGCGGTCACCGCGGGAGGCGTCAGCGCCACCAGGTGAGGCCCGCCCGAGGGCTAGGGTTCAGACCTCTATCAGCATCCGCGTGGGGTTCTCGACCGCCTCCTTGATGCGCTTCAGGAAGGTCACGGCCTCGCGGCCGTCGACGATGCGATGGTCGTACGTCAGTGCCACGTACATCATGGGCCGGATCACGACCTGCCCAGCGCGCGCGACGGGACGCTCCTGGATGGCGTGCATGCCCAGCACGCCCGACTGCGGCGGGTTGACGATGGGTGTCGACATGAGCGACCCGAACACCCCGCCGTTGGTGATCGTGAAGGTGCCGCCCTGCAGCTCGTCGGGGTTGAGCTTGCCCGCCTGAGCGCGCTGACCGAAGTCGCCGATGGCCTTCTCGACCTCCGCGAAGCTCCTGCGCTCCGCGTCTCGAAGCACCGGCACGACCAGACCGCGCTTGGTGGAGACCGCAACACCTATGTCGTAGTAGTCCTTGTAGACGATGTCGGTGCCGCGGATCTCGGCGTTCATCTGGGGGATGCTCTTCAGCGCGTCTATCGCGGCCTTCACGAAGAACGACATGAACCCGAGCCGCACCCCGTGGCGCTTCTCGAACGCCTCCTTGTACTCGGCGCGCAAGTCCATCACGCCGGACATGTCGATCTCGTTGAAGGTGGTCAACAGTGCTGCGGTCCGTTGTGCGTCGACGAGACGCTCGGCTATGCGACGCCGCAGCGTCGACATCGGCACCGCCTCTTCGGTGCGCCCTTCCGCCCGCGTGGGTTCGGGCGACTCGCTCTGCGGCGGTGTCGTTGGGCTCGAGGCTCTCTGAGCGAGCTCCGCCACGTGCCTCTGCACGTCTTCCTTGAGCAACCGCTCGCCCGGTCCGCTGGCCTTCACGTCAGCGGCGCGTAGGCCGTGCTCGTCGAGCAGGCGCTGGGCGGCAGGCATCACCTTCACCTCGCCGTCAGCCCTAGTTTGGTCAGCGACGCCCTTCCCGGCTGGAGCGCCGGCGTCGTCCGGCGCGGCAGCCTGCTGGGCGTCGCCGGCGTCGTCCGCGGCGCTGGCCCGCGCAGCCTCGTGCTCTGCGTCGGCAGCATCGCCCGCCTCGGCGCTGGCTCCTCGGTCCTCAGCGGCACCCGCGGCAGCGTCCCCGTCGACGAGAGCGATCACCTCACCCACGACGGCGCTGTCACCGGCCTGCTTGCGGATGCTGGACAACACACCGTCCACCGGCGCGGAGACCTCGAGCGTGGCCTTGTCCGTCTCCACCTCGACGATAGGCTCGTCCTTCGCGACGGGATCACCCTCGCTCTTCAGCCAGGCGCCGATGAACACCTCGCTTATCGACTCGCCTACGCTGGGCACGGTCACGTCGACGCTCATCTGGTCTCCTCCAGGGCGGTGCGCAGGAGCTCCGCCTGCTCGATCTTGTGGCTGCTCGTCGATCCCGTGGCGGGAGTGGCGCGCGGAGGCCTCGAGACGAGCGCGAACGGCCTGCCGGCCACCCGCTCGCACCAGTGCATCCGCAAGGAGGTCCATGCGCCCATGTTGGCAGGCTCCTCCTGGACCCACGTGACCGGAGCGTCCTCCGGGTAGACGTCCAGGGCCTCCGCCACCTGCGCGTCGTCCAACGGGTAGAGCTGCTCCAACCGCAGTATCGCGACGTCGTCGCGTCCGCTCTCCTCGCGGCGCTGCACCAGTTCGTAGTACACCTTGCCACTGCACATGAGCACCTTGGTGACCCGGGCGGGGTCCACAGCTCTGTCGGGGATGAGGCGCTCGAAACCTCCCGCGCTCATCTCCTCGAGCGTCGAGGTCGCGGCCGGGTTGCGCAGCAGGCTCTTGGGCGTCATCACCACGAGCGGCTTGCGCCATGGGCGCAGCACCTGGCGGCGCAGCAGGTGGAAGTAGTTCGCAGGAGTGGTCGGGTAGGCGACCTGCATGTTGTCGTCGGCACAGAGCTGCAAGAAGCGCTCGAGGCGGGCGCTGGAGTGCTCGGGACCGGCCCCCTCGAAACCGTGAGGTAACAGCAGGACGAGGCCTGACAGGCGCCGCCACTTCTCCTCGCCGCTGGCGAGGAACTGATCGACGTACACCTGGGCCGAGTTGACGAAGTCGCCGAACTGCGCCTCCCAAGCGACGAGCCCGTCCGGCCAGTCGAGCGAGTAACCGTACTCGAAGCCGACCACACTCTGTTCCGAGAGCGGGCTGTTGTGGATGTCGAAGACCGCGCCGTCACGCGCGAGCTGGGCAAGGGGCACGAAGCGCTCCCCCGTGAAGGCATCGTGCAGGACGCTGTGGCGCTGACTGAAGGTGCCCCTCTCGCTGTCCTGCCCGCTCAAGCGCACCCGGTGACCCTCCATGAGCAGGCTCCCGAACGCGAGGGCCTCTCCGGTGGCCCAGTCGATCCGTCTCTCTCCGCGCGCCATCTGCTCGCGCTGTTGCAGGAAGCGCAGCATCTTGGGGTTGGCCGTGAAGCCCTCGGGGAGCGTGACGAGGGCCTCCAGCACGCGCTCGAGGGATGCCTCTTCGACGGAGGTGTCGACCTCGGCCGCCTCGCGATCGAGGCCCCCGCTGAACCCCTGCCACACTCCCTCGAAGGCGGAGTAGTGGGGCTTGAACTCGTCACCACGCGCGACGCTCAACTCTTGCTCGAGCTGCTGACGGCGCGCTTCGGTGATCTCCTCGGCCTCCTCACGCGTGATGCCGCCGAGCGTCAGCAGGCGCTCGAGGTACCCCTCGCGCACGGTGTCACGCTTGCGGATGCGCTCGTACATGGCGGGTTGGGTGAAGGAGGGCTCGTCACCTTCGTTGTGTCCCCAGCGGCGGTAGCAGTACATGTCGATGACCACGTCGCGCTTGAAGGCGTCGCGGAAGTCCATGGCGAGCTCGATCACCTGAGCCACTGCCTCCGGGTCCTCACCGTTCACGTGGAGGATGGGGCTCTGCAGGATCTTCGCGGCGTCGCTGGCGTAGGTCGTGGAACGCCCCTGTTGGGGGCCCGTCGTGAAGCCGATCTGGTTGTTGACGATCACGTGCAGGGCGCCACCGACCTGGTATCCCTCCAGCTCGGACATGTTCAGCGTCTCCTGCACGACACCCTCGCCGATGAAGGAAGCGTCGCCGTGGATCAGCACCACCAGGCCCCGCTCGCGCCGTTCGTCGCCCGCTCGGTCCTGCTTGGCCCGAACCCTACCCATCGCGACAGGGTTCACGTACTCGAGGTGCGAGGGGTTGAAGGCCAACGACATGTGGATGGTGTCTCCAGCCTGGGTGACCCAGTCGTTCGAGTAACCGAGGTGGTACTTGACGTCTCCCCGGCCCCTGAGCAGCTCGGGGTCCTTGTCCTCGAACTCGCGGAAGATCGCTCTCGGGTTCTTGCCCATGATGTTCGCGAGCACGTTGAGGCGACCTCGGTGCGCCATCCCGATCACCACGTCGCGTACGCCTTGTGCTCCGGCCTTCTCGAGGGCTAGGTCGAGCAGCGGGATGAGGCTCTCACCGCCTTCGAGCGAGAACGATTTCGCGCCGACGTACTTCTTCTGGATGAACTCCTCGAACATCACCGCGTCGGTGAGCTTCGTCAGTATCCGAAGCTGGGTGTCGCGCGGTATCTCGAGCCGGTTCCGGGTGCGCTCCATGCGCGCTTGCAGCCACTTGCGCAGCTCCAGGTCGTCGATGTGCATGAACTGGACGCCGATCGCCCTGGTGTACGTCTCGCGCAGGGCGTCGATCACGTCCCCCACCGTGCTCGCGCTCGCGAAGGTGGTCGAGAGCACCCGCTTGTCCATGTCGCTCGCGGTGATGCCGTAGTAGCTGGGGTCGATCTCGGGGATCACGTGTGTCCGCGGCCCGAGCGGGTTGAGGTCGGCGACGCGATGGCCGCGCACGCGGAAGTTCCGGATCAAACGCCCGAGCCGCTGCGTGAGCTCGGCGTCAGCAACGCTGGGATCCTCCGAAGCCGTCTCGGTGAGCGCGCCAGAGGCCGCATGGAAGAGCGAGCGCCTCGGGAAGCTCGGCCCGAAGCTCTCCCGGCCCGCCACCTCGCCGTTGGCGGGCAACGCGTCGAAGTACGCGCGCCAGTCAGCCGGAACCTCGCCAGGGTCGCGCAGGTATGCCAGGTACATCTCCTCGACGAACGGGAGACTCGACGCGTTCAGACTAGGGTCGACCTCGTCCATGCTTGACCTCGCTCCGGGCGGGCCGGCACGGACCCGGCCAGGGGCTGTGTCAGGCGCGGGCGCCGTGAGCGCCGGCCGTGACCACGCCGACTTTGTACCACGCTCGCCCGTCAGGAGCGTTTAGCACGACACCACTGCCACGCGTTACCCTGGCGCATGGACGCATCGGTCGAAGTGTTCGCTCTGGGCGAGCTGCTCATAGACTTCGTCGCCACTGAACGCGGCGGGAGCCTCGGCGACGTCACCACCTTCGTGCGCGCTCCTGGTGGGGCTCCGGCCAACGTCGCCGTGGGCGTTGCGCGCCTGGGCGTGCGCAGTGGCTTCATCGGCAAGGTAGGTGACGACCCCTTCGGGCACCACCTAGCGGGCGTCTTGAAGGACGCCGGCGTGAACGTGAGCCAGTTGCGCTTCGACAGCGAGGCGCGCACGGCCCTGGCCTTCGTGTCTCTCTCGGAGTCGGGAGATCGCGACTTCATGTTCTACCGCCATCCGTCGGCCGACATGCTCCACCGTCCGGACGAGATCGACGTCGCGACCCTGAGGGCCGCTCGGTTACTCCATGTGGGCAGCATCTCGACCATCGCCGAGCCCGCGGCATCTGCGACGAGACACGCCCTGCAGGTGGCCCGCGAAGCCGGTCTGTGGGTCTCCTACGACCCGAACCTACGCCTGCCGCTATGGCCTAGTGCCGATGCCGCGAAGCGAGGCATCGAGGCCCTCTGGGGTGAAGCCGACGTGATCAAGGTCGCCGACGACGAGCTCCGCTTCCTGACGGGAGCCGACGACCTCCAGGCGGCCCGCTCTCTCTGGACCCCTCAGCTGAAGCTACTGCTCGTCACGCGCGGCGCAGCCGGCGTCAGCTACCTGCTGCGTGAGCACGACGGGCACGTCCCGGGCTTCGCCGTGGACGTCGCCGACACCACCGGGGCTGGTGACGCCTTCAACGCCGCGGTCTTGTCGGCGCTGGTGAGGCAAGCGAACCTGATCGATGACGTTTCGGGGGTGGAGGCTACTTTGCGCCGGGCCAACGCCTTCGCCGCGCTCACCACCACCCGCACGGGCGCCATACCAGCGATGCCCGAGGCGGCCCGGGTGGACGCCTTCCTCGACGCGCGCCAGGGGTCTCGATCCGGCAGCGGCTGAGCGCCGCGCCCGCGCGCTTCGCGCGCAGGCCCCTCTGGAACCGCCCGGCCAGCCACGAAAAAAGCGCCCATGGGGCGCCGCCTTCGAGCTTGATGGTCGTAATCTTACCCCGGTATGCGGCATTCGTCAAGATGATGCATGGCCGATGCCCATACTCAGGTGGATACCGCCCCCAAACGAGCTGAAACGCCCCCCGACCGCGCCTTTGGGTGTGCTTAGATGCCCGCATGGCGCTCCCTTCTCTCCACGACCTAGAGGCCGCGCGGGCTCTCCTGGCCGCGCGTGTCCGCCACACCCCCCTACTGCCGCTCGAGCTAGGGAACGGGTCTCGCGCGCCCCTCTACGCCAAACCCGAGAACCTGCAGCGCACCGGCTCCTTCAAGATCCGTGGCGCCACCCACTTCCTCGCTCGCCTGCCGCCTGCCCAGCGAGAGCGCGGCGTGGTCACGCACTCCAGCGGCAACCACGCCCAGGGCTTGGCAGCCGCCGCCCACTCCTGGGGTGTGCCCGCCGTAGTGGTCATCCCTGAAGGCGCCACCGAGGTCAAGGTGCGGCGCACAGCGGCTTGGGGTGCCGAGGTGGTGCGCTGCGAGAACACGGGCAACGCGCGCGAGGAAGCGGCCGAGCGCCACGCCAGCCAGCGCGGGCTGACGCTGGTGCCGCCGTTCGACCATCCGTGGATCGTCGAAGGGCAGGCGTCCATCGGCCTGGAGCTGCACGACGACCTGGAGGACGTCGCGAACGTGATCGTCTGCGTCGGTGGTGGCGGCCTCCTGGCAGGAGTAGCTTCGGCACTACGCGCGCGGGGCTCGAAGGCGCAGATCCTAGGTGTCGAGC
>SKSV01000411.1 GCA_007122815.1 Trueperaceae bacterium
AGGTCCTCCGCTTCTGACCAGGTGGCGGTGGGACCGACCATCAGGGTTCCGTCGTAGGTGGGGATCACCAGGATCCCCTTCGTAGTCGGGGTCGGGCAGGGGAAGACGATGCGCTTGACGAAGCCGACGAGGCGCTTGTCGAGGAGGTACTCCTCGCCCTTGCGGAAGCGCAGGCCGGCCTCTTCGGCGCCTGCCATGCGAGCCACGGCGTCGCCGTGAACGCCGGCCGCGTTGATCACGTAGCGCGCGGACAGCTCGCCGCGGTCGGTGCTGATAACGAAACCTTCCTCGCTCGCTTCGATCGCCTGAACGGTGGTCTCGAGGTAGAGCCGCAGACCGTTGCGTACCGCGCTCTCCGCCATCGCGAAGCAGGCCTCGTACGGGTTGACGACCGCGCTGGTGGGAGCGTGCAAGGCTGCGACGATGTCCTCGGAGAGGTTGGGCTCCTCGCGGCTGAGGCGTGGCGGGTCCCACAGCTCCAAACCGGTCACGCCGCGGCGCCGGCCTTGATCGAGCAGCTTGGCAAGGTACTCGCGGTCGCGCTCGTCGTACGCGACCGTGAGATCCCCGACCCTGGCGAAGCCGAACGGGAGATCGTTGGACAACTCGCTCCAGAGCTGGTTCCCGCGCCACTCGGTGTCGCCCTTGCGGGTGCCCTCGCCGGCGCGGTGGCCACCGTGGATGATGCCGCTGTTGGCCTTGCTGGTGCCGAGCCCCACCTCGCACTCACGCTCTATCAGGGCGACACTCAGCCGGTACCGCGTCAACTCACGGGCTATCGCACAGCCCACGACGCCGGCGCCCACGATGGCGACGTCATATCGCATGCCAGGTCCCTCCTAGGTTCCGTCGCAGCCTCCGTGCGCGGGCCGCGCACGGGCCCCGCGCACGGGCCCCGCGAACGGGGGCACAGTATCCACACAGGCTAGGTCTCGTTGCTGCGCGGTCGCTAGTGGCGCGCGTCCCGCACGCAAGTCCAGCCCGCGTGTCGCGGGAAGTCGCGCGCACGTGCCGCCGTGAAGTCCCGCTCGCGTCTCCCGAGCGACGAGGGCTTCCGTCCCTCGGCAGGCCGATGCTCACGCGGCAAATTGGAGGTGCATGTCGAGTTTCAGCGGTGACGGTGCGACGGCGGCTGGCAGTGATGCGCTTGGGTCGAAAGAACCGGGCCACCCTCTCAGGCTGGCGTTCCTGGCTTCGCTCGCCTGCTTCGCCCTCGCCGCACTGACCGGGAGCCTGCTGCGCTACGGCTTGCTACACGGCTTTCCCTGGGAGCTCCAGTACCTCAACGTGCGCCATGCCCACACCCACCTGATGTACTTCGGCTGGGTCACGCCTGCGCTCTTCGCGCTCATAGGTGTGGCGGTCGCGCGAAGGCTCGGGCGGCCGCTGCCCTTGGCGTTCCACGCTGCGGTGGCCGCGGCGTTGGTGGGCGGACTGCTGGCGTACCCCCCGTTCCTCATGAGCGGCTACCAGCTCACGGCCGTCGGCGACACGCGCCTACCGCTGTCGATGATGGCCGCGGGCCTGGTGGTGGTCTGCTGGTACGCCTGGTCCGCGCTGTACCTCTTGGTGAGCTGGCGTCTACCGCGCGACCTGGCGGTCCTGGCCCTCGATGCGGCCGTCCTCACCCTGCTCGTCTCGAGCAGCGGCGCGTGGGGTTTGGCCGCGCTCGCCTTCGCGCCGTTCGCTCCTCCTGCGACCATGGACGCGCTGGTGCGCTTCTACCTCGACGTGTTCTCGCAAGGTTGGTTCGTGCTGGCGCTGCTGGGTGTCCTGTTCGCCGCACTACCACCCTTCAGTCGGAGCCGTTTCGACCTGCCCGCCCTAGCGGCTCTGTTCGCTGGCCTGCTGGGCGCCGCCTTCGCCGAACTGCTCGCTTGGCCGCACGCCGTCGCGCAGGTATCGTCGCTCGTCGCCGCGGGTGGCCTCTTGCTCCTAGCGGCGCGAGCCGCGCACGGCGCCTGGCGTGCGGGCCGCGCGCAAGCCATGCTCGTTTCGTCCTTGCTCGTCCTCAAAGCACTGCTGGACGTCGCCCTCCTGTCGCCCGCGATAGCCGCGTGGAGCGAGCGGATGGTGCTGCAGGTGTTCTTGCTTCACGCCTTCCTGCTCGGCGTCGTGACGCTGGGAGTCATGTCGCTGGCGCTGCGCGAGTGGCTACCGCGCTCGAGGCGGCTCTTCTGGTGGCTGGCGCTAGCCGTGGCGGCGTTGCTGATGAGCCAGTTGCCGCTGAGCGGGCTGTGGCCGGCCAACCTGCGTGGTCCCTGGGCGCTCGCTGTGGCCTTCTGGGCGACCCTACCCGTCACCGCGGTGATGCTCGTTGCGGCGCTCAGGCTAATCAGGGGTGCTCTGCTCCCGGTTCGGCCCACGCGCCCGTAGCTTTGCCGGGTGGTAAACCGGGGGTACCCCAGGACGGCCTCGAGCGTCGCCCGGAGGCTGCGAGTGAGGTGAGAGCGACCCGTGCCCGAACACGTCCCGACATACAGACTCGCGCCCGACCTCTCGGTTTCACGCGTGCTGACCGGCTTGTGGCAGGTTGCCGACCTGGAGCGCGAGCACGATCCGCTGGACCCCGAGGCCGGCGCGGCAGCGATGGCAGAGTACGCCGACGCCGGCTTTACGAGCTTCGACATGGCCGACCACTACGGCTCGGCCGAGCTCATAGCCGGGCGCTTGCGCGCGCTGCGCGGGCCTGAGCGGCCCGTGCAACTCCTGACCAAGTGGGTTCCCGAACCGGGACCACTGACTCGCCACGCCGTACGTGTAGCGGTAGATCGCGCCCGCGCGCGCCTTGGTGTCGAGCGGCTCGACCTACTTCAGTTCCACACCTGGTCGTACGCCGACCCCAGCTGGTTGGACGCGCTCTTCTGGCTCGACGAGCTCCGCGAGGAGGGCCTGGTCGCCCACCTCGGGCTCACCAACGTAGACACCGCGCACCTACGGGTTGCCCTAGCGAGCGGCATCCCCGTGTTGACCAACCAGGTTGCTTGCTCGCTGCTCGACCGGCGCTTCGAGGGCGCGATGACGGACCTGTGCCTATCGTCGGGAGCACGCCTGTTGGGGTACGGCACCGTGGCGGGCGGCTTGTTGAGCGAGCGCTGGCTCGGACGCGCCCAGCCGCCGGACGAGGAGCTGGACACCTGGTCGCTGCGCAAGTACGCGCGCTTCGTCGCGGCGGCCGGAGGCTGGGAGGCGTTCCAGGAGCTCCTGGCGGCCGTGAAAGGTGCTGCCGACAGGCTTGGAGTGTCGATCGCGAACGTCGCCTCGCGCTACGTGCTCGAGTCCCCGGCCGTGGCCGGCGTGATCGTCGGCGCCAGGCTGGGGCGCAGCGCACACGTGGAGGACACCCTGAGGCTCTTCTCCTTCGAGCTCGACCCGGAGGCGCGCGAGGTGCTCGCCGAGGCGCTCGATGGACTCGATCCGATACCGGGCGACTGTGGCGACGAGTACCGCAAGCCGCCCTACCTGACCGCGAGCGGTGACCTGAGCCACCACGTCACCAGCTTCCCAGCCCCCTACCCGACGTCACCGGGACCTCGGGCCGGCCGCACGCAGGTACGCACCGGAACCCCCTGGGAGACGCTGGCCGGGTACTGCCGCGCGACGCGCTGCGGTGATCGCGTGCTTGTCGCTGGCACGACGGCCACCTTCGGGGAACGCCTGATCGGCGGCAGCGATCCAGCCGCCCAGACGCACGCCGTCATCGACAAGATCGAGGGAGTGCTGGCGTCACTCGGTGCCCGCCTGGAGCACGTCGTGCGCACGCGCGTGTACGTTTCCGACACCGTGCATTGGGACGCTTGCGCGCGGGCTCACGGTGAGCGCTTCCGCGATGTGCGGCCGGTCAACACCATGGTCGAGGCACGCCTGATCGGCGCGGGCTACCTCGTCGAGATAGAGGCCGAAGCCATCGTCGACGACTGACGATCCAGCAGATGCTCCCCCGCATCGAGCAGGGCCCGCAGCTCGGTGACGGCCTGCTCGAGCTCCAGATCGCGCGTGTAGAGGGCGACCGGCGCCACCCTGACGAGGTCGGGTTCGCGCACGTCGGGCACCACGCCGCGGCGTCGCCAGGCGGCGGCGAGAGCGTGAGCTCGTGGGTGGGTGAGGGCGAGGTGCCCGCCGCGCTCCCCGTGAGGCCTCGGGGTCACCACGCGCACCTCCGGTACGCGCTCCTCCAGGAGCGCAAGGAGCGCGTCGGTGAGCTCTAGGGAGCGGCTCCGCACGGCCCCCACGCCCACCTCCTCGAAGACCGCCAGCGCGCCTTCTAGGCCCGCCAACGACACGACCGGTGGGGTGCCCATCTGCAGGCGCGCCGCGCCCTTGGAGGGGGTGAAGGTGGGCGCCATCAGGAACTGGGTCTCCTTCTCGTGCCCCCACCAACCGGGTAGTCCGGGCAGCCGATCGTGATGGCGTC
Source organism: Trueperaceae bacterium (assembly GCA_007122815.1). Taxonomy (GTDB): domain Bacteria; phylum Deinococcota; class Deinococci; order Deinococcales; family Trueperaceae; genus CSSed10-48. The sequence goes on from SKSV01000411.1 coordinate 4,415, forward strand.
GGTGCAGGAAGAGCCCGCCCGGGGCGCCCGGACCGGCGTTCAGGTACTTGTACGAGCACCACACCGCGCCGTCCACGGCGTCGTCGTGGAAGTCGTGCGGCATCGCTCCAATCGAGTGCGCCGCGTCCCACAGCGCCACCGCCCCAGCGGCGTGGGCAGCAGCGGTCAGGCGACGCACGTCGAAGCGCTGTGCCGAGCGGTAGAGCACCACCGGCATCAGCATCGTCGACACTCCACCTGCTTCGAGCTCGGCCTCGACCGCGGCCGGATCGATGGTGTGGCCATCGGCGGAGGGCACCAGTCGCAAGCGGCCGCCACCGCGCTCCGCCCAGGCTCGCACGGCGTACAGGTCGGTGGGGAAGTCGAGCGCGGTAGCTAGCACGTCTCGCGCTTCGTCGCTCGGCTCGTGAAGCGTCGCCATCAGCTGGTGGAGGTTGGAGGTGATGGACCCGGTCGCGATCACCTCATCGGGGTGTGCTCCCACCAGCTTCGCGAGGGCGGGGGAGAGGCGTTCGGAGAGGGCGAACCAGTCCTCCCAGGCGCCCACCGCGTGGACCTGCCACTGACGCAAGCGCCGCTCGATGGCCGCCTGGGACGCGGTAGGCAGCGGTCCGAGCGAGTTGCCGTCCAGGTAGATGCCGCGCGGAAGCGTGAAGGCGTCGAGCCTGGGAAGGCGTGACGGGTCGATCACGTCACGCTCTGCAGTGGTCTCAGCAGCGCCCGCACCGGAGAGGCGTCGGCCTCTGGCATGTTGAGCGGCAGGCAGCAGAGCTCGTAGCGGCCCTCCGTTACCTTCGCCAGGGCGAGACCCTCGACGATCCACACGCCCCGGCGCGCGAACGCGGCGTGCACCGGCAACGACTTGGAGGTGAGAGCGTCCACGCTCGGTGCGTCGGTACCTAGTAACCGCGCTCCGCGGTCCGCCAGCGCATCGACGAGCTCCTCGGAGAGAGGCCGAAAACCGCTCGGGAAGTCCCGCCAGAGGTCCTCCTGGCCAGTGCGGAGCAGCACCCGCGCGCAGCTTCCCCTCTCCCCGAGACGCTCGAGCGCCTCAAGCGCGGCTCTGGCCGGAACGGGACCGGCCGCGTCCGCGACCGGGTCACGAACGTCCAGCACCAAGCAAACCCCGATCAGGTCGTCGAGCGGAAGCGCACCCAGCCGAGCGCCGGCATCGTCGTAATGGTAGGGCGCGTCGAGGTGCGTGCCCGAGTGCGTGCTCGTGTGGAGCGCCATGACGTTGACGCTGTCGCCGGAGGCGAGGTGCGCGGTC
>SKSV01000050.1 GCA_007122815.1 Trueperaceae bacterium
CAGGGCGTGGGAGAGCTGGCGGGCACGGTCGGCCCGGAAGTTGAAGAAGATGACCGCGTCACCGTCCTCGAGCAACACCGGAGCCGCGGGGCCACTCGAAGCCCCAGGTTGGTACACCAGCGTAGGGGTGACGAACTCGTCGGTCTCGCCGCGCTCGTACGCCCGCGTAATCGCCTCGTCGGCGCTGTCGGCGCGCTGCTCGGCGCGCCCCAACACGATGGCGTCGTAGGCCCGCTTTGTCCTGTCCCAACGACGATCGCGGTCCATGGCCCAGTAACGCCCCATCACGGTGGCCACCCGAGCTGGGCTGGCGCTGTCTCTGAGGTGCTCCTCCACCTGCTTCAGGTAGCCACGGCCGCCGTCGGGCGCGGTGTCGCGCCCATCCATGAAGGCGTGCACGTACACGCGCTGCAGGCCGCGTTGGCGCGCCAGGTCGAGGAGCGCGAACAGATGCCTTAGATCGGAGTGCACGCCACCATCGGAGACCAACCCCATGAGGTGTAGCGCCCCGCCCTCTTTGATCGCTTCGCAGGCGCCGACGAGGACCTCGTTCTCGAAGAGGCTGCCGTCATCGATGGTGGCCTGGACGAAGGACAGCGACTGCATGACGACACGTCCGGAGCCCAGGTTCAGGTGCCCCACCTCGCTGTTCCCCATCTGGCCGTCGGGCAGCCCCACGGCGCGGCCCGACGCCTCCAGGGTGGTGCGGGGAACGCTCGACCAGAGGCGGTCGAACACGGGCGTGCGGGCCAGAGAAACCGCGTTGCCTGGACCAGGGTCGGTCAAGCCGAAACCGTCCAAGACGCACAAGACGACGGGTGTGCTCATCTGTCGGACTCCTCCTTGGGGTGGGTACGGGTGAGCGAGAAGCGGCCCAAAGCGCGGAGGACGCGTGCGTCGACGTGCGCGAGGGCGCGCTCGTCCACCGCGCTGAGAGGCACGCCGGCCTGAAGCGCGGCCTGGGCTTGGGCGAGACGCTCGAGGTCGTCGCGCCAGCGGGGATCGGCGAGGGCCTGGGGCAGCAAGGCCAGGGCCATGTCGGCGGCCCGTTCCGCCGCCAGCTTGCGGGCTACGAGCAGTTCGTCCTCGCTCAAGGTAGGTGTGGGTGCGTCCGGGTCGCTCACCAGGCGCTCGGCCTGCCGAGCGACGCGCGGCTGAGAGGCGTGCCGCCTGCAGGACGAGCACCAACCTCGGCGTGTCGCGAGTGGCACCTGTGGGTGCTCGGGCTGCCCCGGCTCGCGCAAGGCACCGCAGACCTCGCACGGGACCCAACCAGCGGCTCGGCGCCTCGCCCGCAGGTTCAGCAGTGCCGCGCCCGCCTGTAGGGCGGGTCCCGCGAGCTCCTCCGGGACCTCCTGCAGAGCTCGAACCATCGCCGCCAGCGCGCGCGGCTCGGCGGTCGGAGCCGGCTCGCCCGCGCGCGACGGATCGGCTCCGCGGCCATGCCCGACCCCAGCGTCGGCCTCGGCTGGGCGACCGACGCGGAAGCGTATCTCCCTCACCACGTCCGGCCCGAGGTGCTCGGCGTAGGCGCGCAGGAGGTGGTGACGCTGGAGGCCCAGGTGCATGGCCGTCTCTGGGTCGGGAACGTCGACCACCAGGGTCGCGTGTTGGAGCGCCACCGCACTGGAGAAGCGCGCCACGTCTTCGCCGACCACGCGGCGCCACAGTACGACAGCCTCCGCGCGGCGTACGCCACGCACCAACCCGCTGCGCCGGAACGCCTCGCGGATGAGCTCCGCTACCGGGCGCTCATGGCCCATCGGCGACCTCCAGCTCCTCTGCGGCGCCCGTGCTCACGCGGCCTGCCTCGACCCGCCAGACGCGCGCGGCGCCGTCCGGAGCCTCGGTTCCCGTGACGATGGCCTGCGGGGCCGACTCCGCCAACCTCACCAGGAAGGTGCGCCTGCGGCTGTCGAGCTCCGCGTTCACGTCGTCGATCAGCAGGAGCGGCGGGCGACCATGGCGGGCTTCGAGCAGGGCACGCTCGGCAACCCTGAGCGCGAGAGCGGCGGTGCGCGCCTCGCCGCGCGAGCCGTAGGCCTGCAACTCACGCCCCCCTAGGAGCAGGCGCAGGTCGTCCCTATGGGGTCCGACGAGCGTGGCGCCGCGAGCGGTCTCCGCGCTGCGTGTCGCCTCGAGAGCGGCGGCCAGCCCAGGCTCTGGGTGGCAGGGTTCGAGGCTGACCTCGAACCCGTGCGCCCCGCCGGCGATCTGGTCGTAGGCCTCGGCGGCGCTGCGCGCGAGGGAGACGACCGCTCGGGAGCGCAGCGAGGCCACCTCTTCACCGAGCGTCACGAAGCGAGCGTCCCAAGTGCTCCTAGTTCCGCTAGGGTCGCCTGCCCTGAGCAGCGCGTTGCGCTGCTCCAACACGCGCAGGTACTCCCGCAGCACTAGCGCGTAACGGAGCGAGAGGCGCGCGAGGAGGTTGTCGAGGAAGTTGCGCCGCCGCGCCGGCGCCCCATGCACGACCTCTGCGTCTTGGGGGGCCACCAGGACGACTCCCCCCAGCGGCCCGAGCTCCGCCGCCGGCACCACCTGAGAGTCCAGGCGCACGGTCCTCCGCCCTGGCGTCAGGGCCACCTCGACGGTGTGCTCACCGTCGGCCCCCTCGAACTCGACGCGCACGTAACCCTGCTCGTGACCGAAGCGCAGTGACTCGGTCACCTTCGAGCCCGAGCCGGAACCGCTGAGGCCCAGCATCAGCGCCTCGAGCAGGTTCGACTTGCCCGCGGCGTTGGGGCCCACCACCGCCGTCAGACCGCTCCCGAAGGTGAAGCGTTCCGTGACGAGGTTGCGTACGTGGAGCTGCCTCAGGGAGCGCACGAGCACCCCTTGAGTCTACCGCTCCTAGGCCCACGCACGAAACTCGGAACGGTTCCGAGAAGTGCTAGGATCGAGCATGGCCATCGACGCCGCCGTCCTCCGCCGCGATTTCCCCATCCTCCAGAGGAGCGTCAACGGATCGAAGCTCGTGTACCTCGACAGCGCCGCCTCCGCTCAGAAGCCAGGGAGCGTTCTCGCCGCGCTGGACGCCTTCTACCGCGAGAGCTACGCCAACGTCCACCGCGGCGCCCATACCCTGTCGGCCGAGGCGACCGACAAGTACGAGGCCGCCCGGGCGCGCGTGGCGCGCTTCGTCAACGCCCCGAGCGAGCGCTCGGTGGTCTTCGTGCGCAACGCCACTGAAGGCATCAACCTGGTGGCACACGCCTGGGGGCGAAGCGCGCTGGGCGCTGGCGACGAGATCGTCGTCACGGTGGCCGAGCATCACGCCAACCTGGTCCCGTGGCACCTGCTCGCTGCGGAGCGCGGCGTACGCATCCGGGGGGTGCCGCTAGGGAGCGACGGCCGGGTAGACATGGAAGCGCTGGCCGCGGCCATCGGGCCGCGCACGAAGCTCGTCGCGACCTTCCACATGAGCAACGTGCTGGGCGTCATCAACCCCCTGCCACGCATCGCCGCCCTGGCGCACGCGGTCGGAGCGTTCATGCTCGTCGACGGCGCCCAAGCCGCCGCCCACCTGCCGGTTGACGTCCAGGCCTCCGGTGCCGACGCCTACGTCATCTCCGGCCACAAGCTCGGTGGGCCCTCCGGAATCGGGGCCCTCTGGGTGCGCGAAGAGCTACTGCGACAGTGGCCGCCCTTCATGGGCGGGGGTGAGATGATCCGCCACGTGGAGATCGATCGCAGCACGTACGCCGACATCCCCATGCGATTCGAGGCCGGCACCCCGGCCATCGCCGAAGCCGTCGGCTTGCACGCCGCTCTCGACTACCTCGACGAGGTGGGGCGGGCCGAGATCTGGGAGCACGACAAGGCGCTGGCGCGCTACGCGATCGAGCGTCTGCGCCGCCTGCCAGGCGTGACCCTGTACGGCCCCGAAGGTGAGGACCGCGGCGGCATCGTGCCGTTCAACGTCGACGGCGTACACCCCCACGACGTGGCGAGCGTCCTGGACGCGCATGGAGTGGCGATCCGGGCCGGTCACCACTGCGCGCAACCGCTCATGCAAGCTCTCGGGGTACGCGGCACCGCCCGCGCCAGCTTCTGGCTGCACACCACCACCGAGGAGATCGACCGCCTCGCGGAGGCCGTAGCGGAAGCGCGGGAGTTCTTCGGTGCGGTAGCCTGACGCCATGGGTTTCCTCGACCAGGTGTACCGCGACGCGGTTCTCGAGCACGCCCGCTCGCCCCGCAACCGGGGCGAACTCGACCCGTACAGCGTTCGGCAGGAAGGCGTCAACCCCTCCTGTGGCGACGAGTTGGTGCTCTACCTGAGGGTGGAGGGCGGTGAGGTCGCAGGCGCCAGCTTCACCGGCCACGGCTGCGCCATCAGCCAGGCCTCCGCCAGCCTGATGACACAAGCCGTTCGCGGCTTGCGCGTCGACGAAGCCAAGCTGTTGGTCGAGCGCTTCAAGGACATGGTCCACGGCCGTGGGGCCCACCCGAGCCTGGGCGACGCGGCCGTCCTGGAGGGTGTGAGCAAGCTCCACGCGAGGGTCAAGTGCGCCACCTTGGCGTGGATCGCGCTCGACGCCGGCCTCGACGCCGAGGCCGCCGGCAAGACCGAGGCTGAACAGATCTCCGTCGACCAGGAGTAGGTGCCCGAGGCGCGAACGGGCGCGAACGGGCGGCTGAAGGCTCGCTCAGGGTTCGAACAGCGCGGTCCCCACGCGAACCAGCGTGGCGCCTTCCTCCACCGCGACCTCGAGGTCGCCGCTCATTCCCATCGACAGCTCCGCGAGCTCGGTGCGTTCGGCGAGCACACGCAGGGAGCTGAACACGGGGCGCGCGCGCTCGGCATCGTCGTGATACGGCGCCATCGTCATCAACCCCTCGACGCGCACGTGCTCGAGCCCTCCGACGACTCCCAAGAGGTCCTCGGCCTGGGCGGGTTCCACGCCGTACTTGCTCACCTCCCCCGATACGTTCACCTGGATCAACGTCCTGAAGACGTGGCCCTGCCTGGAGCCTTCCGCCTCCAGCGCGAGGGCCAGGCGCTCGCTGTCGAGCGAGTGGATGAGCTCGAAGCCATGGCAGTAGCGGACCTTGTTGCGTTGGAGGTGGCCGACGAGATGCCACCGCAGCGGCTCGTCGGCGACAGCGTCGGCTACCTCGTCTGCGAGCGCGCGCCACGCCTGTACGCGGTTCTCCGCGAGGTCGCGCTGTCCCGCGCGTAGCAACGCGCGCACCTGTTGCGGAGTGCGGCCCTTGGTGACGGCAACGAGCTTGACCGAGGAGGGGTCTCGGCCACTGCGCGCGCAGGCCGAGGCGATGCGCTCCCGCACCCTCTCGAGCCCTGCGTGCGGGCGAGCCGACTCGTGCGCCGACCTGGTGGTGGGGACCTCAGAGATCGGGGAGCACCTCGCGCACCAGTCTACGGAAGCGCTCGCCTACGCGCTCAGCCATGCGCAGCACGTCGTCACCGTGGGCGTGCTCGCGGCTCTCGGGCAAGGCCATGTCCGTAACCGCCGCGATGCCCAGCACGCGCATCCCGAGGTGCCGTGCCATGGCCACCTCGTGGACCGTCGACATGCCGATGACGTCGGCCCCCCAGAGGCGGTAGGCGCGCAGCTCGGCGCGCGTAGCGTACGCGGGGCCGAGGATGGCGAGGTAGACGCCTTCGTGCAGCGGTTCGTGGAGCTGCCGCGCAGCCTCCCGAGCCAACACCAGGTA
>SKSV01000360.1 GCA_007122815.1 Trueperaceae bacterium
CATCAAGCTCAACGCCTTGCGGCTCCGCATCGCGAGTCAGCTGCGGGGACGCGGGGGCGCCGAGACCGGCGACGGGTGAGTCGAAAGTGACCGACACTCCCGCACCGGCACAGGTCTACGGACGCATCGGCCAGGCCTACCAGGCAGCCCGCCTGAGGTGGGCCGGCGCGCGCGACGCCGAGCGGCTCGAAGCGCTGTGCCGTCAGGCCTACCCCGACGCGCCCCCTAGCTGGTGCTGCATGGACGCCTGGCTAGAGCACGGCGGCGCGCTCGTGCTCGAGGACGACGGCGGCGAGATGCTCGCGGCGCTGCGCTGGCGGGAGAGCGCGCGCGGTTGGGAAGTCGACCGCGTCGCCACTCTGCCGCGTCATCGCGGTCAAGGCTACGGTCGCTGGCTGATGACGAAGCTGGAGGCCGCTGCCATCCGCGCCAACGTGCCCGTGCTGAGCCTGCGCCTGCCTCTGGACGCGCGCGAAGAGCAGCTGACCTACTACGCGCGCATGGGGTACCTGGAGAAGGAGCGCAGCGAAGAACACGTGCAGCTCGAGAAGCGTGTCGGCGGCACCTGGCAGACGAAGTCGCCGGGGTCGGTCGACTGGACCGGGGCGGCGGCGTGAGCCGCGACTCCGCCGACGTGCCGAGCTCCGGCGGCGTGCCGAGCTCCAGCGGCGTGCCGAGCTCCGCCGAGAAGCGCGACGGCGGCCAAGGCATGTGGGGCGGCCGCTTCAGCGAAGCTACCGACGCCCTCGTCCAGGCGTTCAACGCCTCGATAGACGTCGACAAGGCCATGGCGCTCGAGGACCTCGAAGGCTCCGTCGCCCACGCCACCATGCTGGGAGAGCAGGGCATCCTCACGCCCGAGGAGGCGAGCGAGCTTGTCGCAGGCCTGCACGACCTGCGCCGCCTCGTCGAGACCGGCGCCATCGACTGGTCAGTGGCTCTCGAAGACGTGCACATGAACCTGGAGAAGCGCCTCACCGACCGCCTCGGACCGCTCGGGGGCAAGCTCCACACCGCCCGCTCGCGCAACGACCAGGTCGCCACCGACTTCCGCCTGGCGCTGAGATCGCGCACGCGCCGCATCCTCAGCCTCCTGCACGAGACCCGAACAGTTCTCGTAGACCTCGCAGAACGTCACCTCGACGTGATCGCGCCAGGTTACACGCATCTCCAGGTCGCCCAGCCGGTGAGGTTCTCGCATCACCTGCTGGCGTACTTCGAGATGCTGACGCGTGACGCCGGCCGCTTCCGCGACGCGCTGGCACGGCTCGACGCCGCCTGCCCCCTGGGCGCCGGGGCGCTGGCTGGCACCGGCTTCCCCATCGACCGGCACCGCACCGCCGCGCTGCTGGGCTTCGCGGAGCCAGCCGCCAACTCCCTCGACGCGGTCTCCGATCGCGACTTCGCCCTGGAGTTCCTCGCAGCGGCGTCGATCGCCATGATGCACCTCTCCAGGCTCTCCGAGGAGCTGATCGTCTGGTCGTCGCAGGAGTTCGGTTTCGTCACGCTGCCCGACTCCCACACGACCGGGAGCTCGATCATGCCGCAGAAGAAGAACCCCGACGTCAGCGAGCTGGTGCGTGGCAAGACGGGCCGCGTGTTCGGCGCCTTGATGGGGCTCCTGACGGTGATGAAGGGGCTGCCGCTCGCGTACAACAAGGACATGCAGGAGGACAAGCACGGCGCCTTCGATAGCGCCGACACGCTCGCCGTCAGCCTGCGCCTCACGGCCGACATGCTGCCGCGCATGGAGGTTCACGCCGAGCGTACCCGCGCAGCGGCGGGGCGGGCCTTCAGCAACGCCACCGACCTGGCCGATTACCTGGCGCGCAAAGGGCTCCCCTTCCGCGAGGCGCACGAAGCCGTGGGCCGGCTCGTGGCCGTGGCGCTGGAGCGCGGGGTCGACCTGCAGCAGCTCGACCTGGCGACGCTGCGCGCGGTCTCACCACGGTTCGAGCACGACGTCTACCAGGCGCTCGAGGTGGAGAGCGTGGTCGACGCCCGAGACAGCTACGGCGGCACCGCCCGGAAGCGCGTCTCCGAGCAGGTGGCGAGAGCGCGAGAGCGGCTCTCGGCCGAGGCCGAGGAGCGGCAGTGAGAGTCTCCAGCGCGACCGCACCGCAGCAAGTGACGCCCGAGCCCGCCAGCGGGGTCCGCGTGCGCTCCGCCACGGCTGCGGACGTGCCGGCGATCTTCGAGAACATCGGCTACTGGGCGAGCCAAGGCAAGATGCTCGTGCGACCGATACCGAGCATCTTCGAGAACCTCCGGGACTTCTTCGTGGCCGAGGTCGACACCCCGAGTGGGCCGGTCTTCGCCGGCAACGGCTCGCTGCACGTTCTGTGGGGTGACATCGCCGAGATCCGCGGCCTCGCCGTCGCCCCCGACGTCTCAGCACGAGGTGTCGGCCGCGCCCTGGTCGCCGCCTGCGAGGCCGAGGCGCGGCGCCTCGGCATCCCCATAGTGTTCGCCTGGACTTACTCCGTCGGGTTCTTCGAGAAGTGCGGCTTCACCCTCATCGACAAGAGCCGAGAGCTCCACCCGCGGGTGTGGTCGGAGTGCTTGCGCTGCCCGTTCTTCGGCGGTTGCAATGAGAACGGCTTGGTCAAGCGTCTCGAGGGCGTGCCGATGCCGATCGGCCTCCCCGAACCGCCACCAGCTCAGGTCCCTCCCGGGATCCGCTGAGCTGCCGCCCGCACAGGGCGCGGCCCTAGGCTGGTAGCCTCTGGCCATCATGGCGTCGAGACCCAGCGTCCTGCTGCTTCACACCGGAGGAACGCTCGGGATGCGCCGCGGCCCGGACGGCTCCTACGCTCCCGCGGCCGGCGCGCTGGCCGCGAGCCTCGAGAGGCTACCGGAGCTCGCGAGCGAGCCGCTTCCAGAAGTCGAGCTCGTGGAGTTCGACCCGCTCCTCGACTCCTCCGACATGCGCCCCGAAGACTGGCAGCGCGTTGCCGACGCGCTGGCCGAGCTGCTGCCGGGGCACGCTGGGGCCGTCGTGCTCCATGGCACCGACACCATGGCCTACACCGCCTCGGCACTCTCCTTCCTGCTCGAGGGCCTCGATCGGCCCGTAGTCCTCACCGGCTCGCAGATCCCCTTGGCAGAGGCCCGCAACGACGCGCGCGAGAACCTCATCACCGCGCTGCTCCTCGCGCACGAAGCGCTCCTCAGCGAGGTCACCGTCTACATGAACGGGCGTCTGCTGCGCGGGAACCGCTGCACGAAGGTCTCGGCCTTCGGCTTCGATGCGTTCGACTCACCCAACCTGCCGCCCCTGGCGGAGGTAGGTGTCGAGGTGGCTTGGCGCGAGAGGCTGTTGCGCCCTGCAGACGAGCGAGCGCTGCGCGCCCTGCGCTTGCGGAGCGTACCCGTGGTGGCGCTGCGACTCTTCCCCGGCATCACCGGCTCGACGCTCACGCAAGTCCTGAGGGAGCCGGTACGCGGTCTGGTGCTCGAGACGTACGGAAGCGGCAACGCCCCCTCGCGGGACACGGAGCTGCTGGACGCCCTCGGCGAGGCCAGCGCGCGGGGAGTGGTGATCGTGAACGTGACGCAGTGTCTGCGAGGCGCCGTGAACATGGACGCGTACGCGGCCGGGCGGAGCCTGCAGGCGGCCGGGGTGGTCTCGGGCGGCGACATGACCGTGGAGGCCGCGCTCACGAAGCTGACCGTGCTGCTCTCGCAGGAGTCGAGCTACGCGGACGTGGCCGCGCTCATGGCCGCCGACCTGGCCGGCGAGCGCACCGCGGAAACCTGAAGGCGCTAGGCGTATCGTTGCGTCGATGGGCAGCGACCGACCCGACGAGGAGAACGCGGCTGGCGAAGTGCCGGCGGGAACCTCGCATCTCGCGCTCGATCACGTCGCCGTCGCCGTCGACGACCTGGACGCCGCTACTGTCGCCTGGACCGCTCTCGGGCTCGTCCGGAGCGGCCGCGACGAGACGGTCTCGTCGCAGGGAGTGCGCGTGCGGACGCTCGCCCTGGGCGAAGCTTCGTTGGAGCTGCTCGAGCCCGTCGACGAGACGGGACCGGTCGCGCGCTTCCTGGCGCGGCGCGGGCCCGGCCTTCACCACGTGGCGCTGCGGGTCGACGACCTGGACGCCGAGATCGAGCGGCTCGAGGCCGCGGGCTGCGAGCTGGTCGACCGCGTCCCTAGGCGAGGACGAGCGGGCTCGCGCGTGGCCTTCATCCATCCCCGCTCGACCGGCGGCACGCTGGTGGAGCTCGTGGAGAGCACGTCACTTGGGCGACGTTAGCCCCGGCACCGTTGGTAGGATGCGCCCGTGACTGCCGCGGACTCCGAAGCAACGACCACCCAACCCGCAGCCGATCGTGTGGCGCTCGCCGTAGTGGGTGCCGGCCGGATGGGAGGTGCGGTCGTCGAGGGGGCTCTGCGCTCCGGGACGCTGCGCGCTCAGGACATGGGCGTCTTCCATCCTGACGAGGACCGCCGCAACGCCTTGGCGCAACGCTTCGGCATGGTCGCGCTGGACGACGCCGGCGTGCACCGCGCCGAGCGCGTCCTCATCGCCGTCAAGCCGCAGTCGTTCGAGCGCGTGGCGCCCCTCATCGCGAGGCGGCACACGGCCTACGTGTCGATCATGGCTGGGGTGACGCTCTCCACGTTGTCCAAGCGCTTGGGTAGCGCGCGCGTGGTGCGAGCCATGCCCAACCTGGGCGCGCGCGTCGGGGTCAGCGCGACGGCGCTTGCCTGGACCGCCGAGACCAGTGCGGACGACCTAGAGTTCGCGCGCTCGCTCTTCAACGGTTGCGGCAGCGTGTTCGAGGTTCCCGAAGCGCTGTTCGACGCGTTCACCGGCCTCTCGGGTTCGGGACCCGCCTTCGTTGCAGTCGTCGCGGAGTCGCTGGCCGACGGCGGTGTACGAGTGGGTTTCCATCGCGACGTCGCGCGCGAGCTGGCGCGCCACGTCCTGCTTGCCACTGCTCAGCTCCTCGAGAGCAGCGACCCGGCGTCGATCAAGGACGAGGTCGCTTCGCCTGGCGGCACCGCGATCGCCGGCCTGCGCACGCTGGAGCGACACCGTCTGCGCTACGCCCTGATCGACGCGATAGAGGCCGCCAGCGAGCGCGCAGGTGAGCTCTCGGGCAACGGTCAGGGCGCGTGAGGTCGGTTCCGTGAGCCAGCGTATCGCGCGTCCCGCGAGCCTCCTGACGCTGCTAGCGTGTCTGGCGTCTTGGCTCGGAGCCGCTGCCGCTCAGAACGCTTACTACCCGCACGGGGACGGCGTCACCTGGACGTACGACTCGGGTGTGACCCAGCGCATGAGCGGCCCGAACGAGCTCGACGGGGTGGCGGTCATGGTGCTGACGCACTACCTGGACGGGGTGCCCGTCTCGGAGGACTACCTGAGCTACGGGCCCGACGGCGTGCGCTCGCTCGGCACGGCGTCCGGTGGGCACGTGCTGCGCTACGACCCACCCCTACTCGTCTACCCTGCCGCTCCCTTGGAGGTGGGGACCACGTGGCGCTCGACCACCGACCTCGGGTCGTTCAGCATCACCCTCGACGCAGAGGTGGTGGGGTTGCGTGGTATCCAGACGCCCGCAGGCCGCTTCAACGCACTTCAGGTTCGCCAGCGGACGCTCACCAGCACTGGCGCCTCCACGCTGCTCGACCTCTTCTTCGTGCCCGGCGTAGGC
>SKSV01000402.1 GCA_007122815.1 Trueperaceae bacterium
CCTGGTCTTCGTCGACGCCCAAGCGCTGATCGCCGCGCACCCTGGCGGTCAAGCCGCCAACGCGCTCCGCGCGCAGGCCAGCGAGGAGATCGGCGAGCTGCGCGATCAGCTCGACGCGCTCCAAGCGCGCGCCCGCTCCGGGGAGCAGCTCTCGCCCGACGAGCAGGAGCGCTTCAACGTGCTGCTCACCACTCTCGACGCCGTGCAGTCGCGCTACCAGAGCGACATCGCCGCCGCGGCCGACCCCGCCATCGAGGCCGTCAACGCCGCCATCCGAGAGGTCTCGATCGAGCGCGAGTACACCGTGGTGATGGACATCTCCGCCGCCGCCGAGAGCGGCCTGGTCGTCTACGCCGCTGACGGGCTCGACATCACCGACATGGTGCTGGAACGCCTGCGCTGATACCCACCGTGCCGGGCTCAGGTCCGCTCGGGACCACCTGACGATCCGGGCAGGAGCGCCGCGCTCGCGCGGCGCTCCGCTTCGTCCAGGGGAGCCCCTGCGAGCAGGTCCGGACGGCGGCGCAAGGTGCGCCGTATCGCTTGGTCGCGACGCCAGGCGGCGACGCGGCCGTGGTCCCCGGAGAGCAGCACTTCAGGCACGCGCATGCCACGGTACTCGCTCGGTCGCGTGTACTCGGGGTAGTCGAGCATGCCGGTGGTGAACGAGTCGAAGCGGTGGCTCTCGGCGTCTCCGAGCACGCCGGGCAGCAGCCTGACCGTAGCCTCGGCGAGGCACAGAGCGGCCAGCTCGCCGCCCATCAGAACCGCGTCGGCGACGGAGACCTCGCGGTCGACGAGACGCTCGACGCGTGCGTCGAAGCCCTCGTAGCGGCCGCACAGGAGCGCGAGGTGGCGGTAGCTGGAGAAGCGCTCTGCCAAGGCCTGGGTGAGTGGCTCGCCCGCGGGAGAGAGCAACACCACCTCGTCCGCTGGCAGGTCGCCGCTGCGCGCTTCGTCTATGGCCCGAGCGGCCACGTCCACCCGGATGACCATGCCCGCGCCGCCGCCGTAGGGAGCGTCGTCGACGCGGTTCGTGCGGTTAGCCGCGAAGCGTCGTAGGTCGTTCACGCGGGTCTCGAGCAAGCCCGCCTCGACCGCGCGGCCGACGAGCGCCTCGCTAGTCCAGGGCGTGACGAGGCCGGGGAACAGTGTCTCGAAGGTGATGCGCACGTGGTCTCAAGCCCTCTCGGGCTCGTCCAGCAACCCGGGTGGCGGGTCGACGACCTCGAGTCGGTCACGGTGGACGTGCACGTACGGGGCATGGAGCGGCACCAGGTGGGTGCCACCGGGACCCCGCACACGCGCCAGCGGTCGAGGGCCGTCCAGCACCTCCTCGATCTCGCCGAAGGGCAGCCCGTCCAAGAGCACCTGGAGGCCTGGCCGCAGCGGTCGGGCGTCCGAGAGGAGAGCGGTTCCGTCGTCGTCGCCCGGGTCGAGGCGCACCTCGGCGTTGACGAGCGCTTGGGCGCGCTCGGGCGTTCGGTAACCCTGGAAGGCGACCACGAACGCCCCTGCGTGAGGTCGTACGAAGCGGACCTTCAGGAGCCCTTGGCCCTCTACCAGAAGGGCTTCGGAGCGGCGAAGCAACTCGGCTTCCACCTCTCCTTCGGGGTAGCAGCGCAGAGCGCCCTGCAACTGGTAGGTGCGGCCCAGTCGACCCAAGAGCGGCGCGTCGCTGCCGGCCGCTGCGCCCGGCTCGTTCACTCGATAAGGTTGACCTCGACCCGCTGGCGTCCGTCGGCCGCGGCGCGGGCCAGGGTCCGGAGGCTGTTGATCACGCGCCCTCCCCGGCCGATGACGCGACCGGCGTCGTCGGGCGCGCAACGGATCTCGATGCGCACGCCGCGATCGTCCTGCTGGGCGCTCACGTCCAAGGCGCCGGGTTCTGCGACCAGGTTCTGCACGACGTAAGTGACGAGCTCGACCGGCATGTTCAGCCTCGGTTCGGGGGCGCGAGGGTGCGCTCGCGCGAAGGCTCATGCGCCAGCGACGGCGCTCCGTCGGTGATCAGGCGCTGGGTGCTGGGCGTTGCGTGTAGGCGGCGCGGCGCTTCGCGTCGACTTCGGGCACCTCGACTCCGACCTTCTGCAGCAGGCGCAGCGCGGTGTCGGTCGGTTGTGCGCCCTTCGACAACCAGTAGCTGGCGCGCTCTACGTCGATCTTGAGCGGTTCGGGAGTGGTGTCGCGCGGATCGTAGTACCCGAGCGACTCTATGTAATCGCCCGAGCGCTTCGTCCTGGCGTCCACCACGACGACGCGGTAGTGCGGGTTCTGCTTGGCGCCCAAGCGCATCAAACGGATCTTCACCATATGGTCTTGGTTCCTCCGGGGCGGCCGGTCACGCCCCTCGTCTGGGCGGTTGCGACCGGCGCAGTCGACTGACCATCGTACACGCCCGAACCGTCTCTGTCCAACCGCACGTCTTCTTCCCAACCACACATCAGCGGCGGCCGAACAGCCCCATGCCTCCACCGCGGCCCTGCGGGCGCTTGCTCATACGCTTCATCATCTGCTTCATGTCGGCGTACGTGCGCATGAGACGGTTCACGTCCTGCACCGTGGTGCCGCTGCCCCGAGCGATGCGCTTGCGGCGGCTGGCGTTCAGCAGACGCGGGTCGATGCGCTCCCGCTCGGTCATGCTCGAGATGATCGCCTCGACTCGCCCCAGCTCGCGCTCGTCGATGTCGGCGCCGGGCGGGAGCATCTTGTTGGCGCCCGGGATCATCTTCAGCATGTCGCTGACGCTGCCCATCTGCTTGATGCGGCGCATCTGGGTCAGCATGTCCTGCAGCGAGAAGTCGCTCAGCTTGCGCTTGGCGTCGGCCCCGGCGCCCTCATCGCCCTCCAGCGCTCGGGTCTTCTCGATCAGGGTGAGCACGTCGCCCATACCCAGGATCCGGCCCGCTATGCGATCGGGATGGAAGGGCTCCAAGCCGTCGATCTTCTCGCTCATGCCCGCGAAGTAGATCGGCTTCCCGGTGACGTGCTTGGCCGAGAGAGCCGCGCCGCCGCGCGCGTCGCCGTCGAGCTTGGCCAGGATCAGCCCGGTCACGCCCACGCGCTCGTCGAAGGTGCGCGCCACCGGCAGAGACTGCTGGCCGGTCATGGCGTCCACCACCAGCATCCGCTCGGTGGGGGCGACCGCCTGCGCGAGGGCGGCGAGCTCGTCCATCAGGGCCTCGTCGACCTGGAGGCGGCCGGCGGTGTCGACGATCACGAGGTCCCGGAAGTCCTGCTTGAGGGCCGCGTCCAGGCGCCCCTTCGTCACGTCGGGCCGCTCTCCGTCAGCGACCTCGAGGACCGGCACGCCGATCTGGCGACCGAGCACCTTGAGCTGCTCCCGTGCAGCGGGGCGCTGGGTGTCTGCCGCGACCAGGAGAGGACGCCGCCCCTGAGACTTGTACTTGTAAGCGATCTTGCCTGCCGTGGTGGTCTTACCCGCCCCCTGGAGGCCCATGAGCAGCCAGACGTTCCCGTCGTTGCGGAGGTTGGGCTGCACCGCGCTACCACCGAGGGTCCGCTGCAGCTCCTCCTGGACGATAGCTATGACGCGCTGGTCGGGGTTGAGCGAGAGGAGCGTATCGGACCCCACGGCGCGCTCCTGCACGCGCGCGGTGAAGGCCTTGGCGACCTCCAGGTTGACGTCCGCCTCGAGGAGTGCAACGCGCACCTCACGAAGCGCGGCCTTGACGTCGCTCTCGGAGAGCTTGCCGCGCCCGCGTAGCCCGTCGAAGACCGATTGGAGGCGATCACCTAGACCCTGGAACATGCCAGACAGCCTAGCGTGCCGAGGGCGCTTCGCTGGTGCCGGAGCGTGTCCCGACCAGCGTCCTCCCGTCGTGGGCCTTGGTAGCGTGCAGTTATGACCGCTCCGCTCGGCAGTGTGCGCGGGGCGAGGCTGCTCGCTCTCGCGCTCGCCGTGTTGCTGTGGCCGTCGCCCGCGCTGGCCGAGACGTTACCGGACGACGCTCCGCTGCCGGCGGCCGTCGAGGCCCTGCTCGAGCGAGGCGACGAGGCTGCCCGGCGCGGGCTCGATGACCCGACGCCTCCTCACCCGGACCACGCCGACTGGCGCGTGGTGCTGGACTCCGGCCGCGAGGCGCTCGACCTGATCGACCACGCGGTGACGCGCCGGTACCTCGCGCGCGCCTACGCCTTGACGGGGTGGTCGGTTCGCGCGCTGGACGCCTTCGACGAGCTTGTGGCGGCCGGTCACCCGCTCGACGTCGGAGCCGAAGTCGAACGGCTGGTGCCCGAGGTGCCTTCGCTGACCCTCTACAGGCGCGCGGCCGCCGTCCTGGCGTTCTCGCGTTACCAGGCCGGTGACGCGGCGGGCGCTGAGCGCACGTACGCGCGCTGGCTCGAGGTCGACCCCGAGGCGACCGAGCCGCTGCGCTGGCTGGGGCGGCTGGCGCTCGAGCGCGGCGACCCCGAGGGCGCGCTGCCGTACTGGGAGCGGCTGGTCGAGCTGTCGCCCGAGGACGACGCTGCCGCCTACGCCCTGCGCGAGACGAGGCGCGAGTTGGCGATCGGACCGCAAGCTGCGGCCTCCTTCAGGAGGGGTACCGAAGCGTACGAGGCCGGCGACCTAGAGGCCGCGCTAGACGCCTTCGAGGCGTCGTTCGCGGCCAACCCCGAGTACCTCGACGCGGTGGTCTGGGCCGGGCGTACGGCTCTCGAGCTCGGACGCGCCGAGTTGGCGGTCGATCACTGGTCGTTGGTGGTGAGAGAGCGGCCCGACGACGCGGGCGCAGCGTACTTCCTGCGCTTGGCGCAGGACCAGGCGGAGTTCGGCGTCACCGCCGGCCGCGGCTTCCACGACGGGCTCGCCGCGTACGAGCGCGGCGAGCTCGAAGAGGCGCTCGACTCCTTCGAGGCTGCTGTTGCGGCGAACGGCTCATTCACTCAGGCTTGGGTATGGGTGGCGCGCGTGCGGCAGGAGACCGGTCTGTACGAGGACGCGGTCAGGGCCTGGGAGCGTGTCATCGCCCTGGACCCGAGCGACGATCGAGCCCGCTACTTCGCGGCGTTGGCGCAGCAGCAGCAAGGGGTGCGGCCCGAAGCCGGCGAGGCCTTCGCAAGAGCCGTCTCCGCGTACGAGCGGGCGGACTTCGCCACCGCCGAGGAGCTCCTTCAAGAGGTGGTGAGGATCGACCCCGACTCGGCCACGGCCTGGGCGTGGTTGGGGAGGGTCGCTTTCGGCGAGCGCCGCTTCGCTGACGCGGCGATCGCTTACGGTCGAGCCTCCGAGCTCGATCCCCAGAACGAGGACTTGGCGTTCTTCGCCGCCGAGGCGGCAGCGCTAGCGGCGCCTCCGGAGCGGGATGACCCCGAGCCGGGTCAGCCATGAGGACGGTGGTGCTGCGCGTCGCGGCGCTCGCGCTGCTGCTGCTGCTGGTGTTGGTGGCGACGCTCTCGGTTCGCACGCTCAACCGCATGCCGGACGTGACGCTGTACCTCGTCCGCAGCGACTCCACGACCTTCACGATCGAGAGCGTGTACAGGCGCCTCGGTGCTCGCGAGCTCGCGCCCGCGCTCGCAGGAGCGGAGGCTGTAGAGGTGAGCGTCCGCGCGGCCTTGGAGGCGCTGGTCGCGGGACCCACTCGTGACGAGGTGGAGCGGGGGCTCGGCAGCGAGGTCCCCAGCACCACCGAGGTTCG
>SKSV01000021.1 GCA_007122815.1 Trueperaceae bacterium
CCTCGTCGGGGCCTGGGAGCCTAGGCACCAGCGCCATCAGGTCGACGGTGGCCATGCCCAGGCCCACGATCTCTGGGGGGCCGGACGGCGACGAGACGTCATGTCCGCCCCTGCGCTCGTGCCTCTCGTCAGGCATCGTTCAGTGACGCGATGTCGGGTGCGCGCTCCGCGACCCACAGGGCTTCGTAGAGCCGCTCGAACCAAACCTCCAGGTCCTCCTCCAGAGCCTGCGTCACGTCCTCCGGAAGGCTCCAGAGCTCGCGCTTGAAGCGGCCCCAGGCCTGCCAGCGGTTCTTCCGCCAGACCTGCTCTGGGGTGAGGCCGTCGAAGTCCTCGGAAGCCCCGCTCTCGGCAGGTCGAAGCGGGCCCGCGAGGGTCTCGCGCATGCGCCTGACGAGGTCCTCGGGCAGCGCAGCGTGGTCCATCACGAGGTTCTGGATGCCCGTCGCCAGGTGGACCTCGATGACGCCCGCCTCGGGTAGCGCCGAGAGTTGCTCGAAGGTGAGCGTGGAGGCGCCGTGCTGCACTACGCCCGGCAAGCCGTACTCCTCCCGCGCGACGCTGGCCAGGAGCCCGGCCTGCGCCAGGTCGACTTCCATCTTGCCGACGCTGCCATCGGGACGCACTACGCCTCCGTGGCGCGTCCCGGTCTGCACGCTCACCTTGTCCACACCCACGCCGCTCGTGAGCGTGCCTCCAGCAGCCTCGGCGGTCCTCGCGCGCACGCCGTCTAGGAAAGCGCGCAGGTCCTCGAGGCTGGTGTTCGCCCCGCCGATCTCACCCACCTCGCCCCCAACGACGGCGTCCGGGACGAGCTCGCGCACGTACGCCGCGAGTTCGGCGGTGACGCGCGCGTTCTGCCCTTGCCGTTCGCCTGCGCTGGCTCCGGGCAGGCTCAGGCCCGCCGCGTCGATGTCGACCTGCTTCAAGCCGGCATCGGCGGCTTCGCCGCACCAGGCCCGCGCTCGCGCCGTCGCCTCAGGGGAGGCATCCGACACCTCGATGTGGTCGCCCTGCAGGTAGACCGGACCCCGGTACCCTTCACGCGCGGCTGCCGCGAGGACCATGGCCGCGTACTCTGCGAAGCTCTGGTCCCCGGCCTCCACCTCGCTCGGGGCGAGCTCGAACAGGAGCGGAGCGGCGCGCCGTCGCAGAGCCGTCCTCCAGGCGACGCGCGCTATGCGGTAGGTCAGGCCCCGCACGTTCATCGCGGGAACGGTGAGCGCTGCGATGCGCCCCTCCGCCATCGCGCGGTAGACGGAGCGGATGCTTGCTGGCCGTGCGCCGAAGGCCTCCGCCTGATGCCGCAGCTCGCGCGCGAGCCCGGGGCGCTCGTCGCGATCAGCGAGCGCCAGGGCCATGCTGAGGCGGTCCAGGGCCGCGCTGTCGAGCTCTCCTGTCACGTTCACGTCGCACCTCACGCTTCTCGCAGTCCCACTCACGGTATCACCGGGTCTGGAGACTCGGTCACGAGCGAGCGGACTCCGTGTCAGGGCGTTCCTGGCGGGCTCGACGGTCGGCGCTCCTAAGCGCGCAGCGCGTCGTTGTGCTACGATGCGCAGTCGCTCTTGCGGGTACTCGTGCCCGTGGAGCGTGAGAGCCTACGCTGGGGAGGGTGACGACCCCATCGCACGTGCGCCGATGAAGCGCCGTGACCGACGGCTCCGACGAACTCGCCGCAGTGCGCCCGCAGGGCGCCGTGGTCGCGTGCGCCGGTCCCGCCTCCGATGGACAGTCGCCACCAGCGCCTGGAAGGAGGTGGACCCGTGGCAGACACCGCCAACTACGACCTGAACTTGATCCTGGAACCCGGCCTGAGCGAACAGCAGCTCCAGACCGAGAAGGACGCCGTGCAGACGCAGCTGGAGCGGGCCGAGGGCACGGTCGTCGAGCTCGAGGAGTGGGGCGTCAGGCGTCTCGCCTACCCGATCCGCAAGCTGAACGAGGGCTATTACCTCATATACAAGCTGCGACTCCCTTTGGACAAGCCGAAGCAGATCGAGTCGGCCTTGCGCCAGCGCGATAACGTGATGCGCGTCCTGGTCGTGAAGGACCGTCCTGAGTGGAAGACGCGCAAGCCGAAGCCGGCGCCTGAGGTCCCGGAAGCGCCCGCGGCTTGAGCGCGCCCCGCCCAACCGGAGCGGCCCGCACGTGACCAGGCGGTGAGGAGCGAGCGATGGCACGAGGACTGAACGCCGTGATGATGGCTGGCACCCTGACGCAAGCACCCGAGTTGCGGTACACACCAGCGGGGCTCGCCATCCTCGAGCTGAACCTGGGCGGCAACGACCATGTCGTCGGGGACGACGAGAAGCTGCGCGAGCTGGCTTGGTACCACCGGGTCACGGTCTTCGGCGCGCAGGGCGAGTCGCTCGCCAACCAGCTCGAGGAGGGCAGTCCGGTGTTGGTCGAGGGACGGCTCAACTTCCGCAGCTGGGACGCTCCCGACGGTCAGCGACGCAACGCGTTGGACGTGGTCGCGCAGCGCGTGGAGGTGCTCACCTTCGGCCCGCGCCGAGGTGACACCACGGTCACCGATGCCCGCGGTCAGCATCGCCTGCGGGAGGCCCTGAACCAGGTGTCGATCATCGGCAACCTGACACGCGACGCGGAGCTTCGTTACACGCCCAGCGGCAGCGCCGTCACGCGCTTCAGCGTGGCGGTCAACGAGCGCTACCGCGACCGCAGCGGCACCGACCAGGAGCGCACCCACTACGTGGACGTGAACGTCTGGCGAGAGCTGGCCGAGGCCTGCGGCGAGCTCGCCAAGGGCGACCCGGTGTTCGTGATCGGCCGTCTGGTGAACGACTCCTGGACGGACAAGGAAGGCAACCGACGCTACACGACGCGGCTCGAGGGCTCGCGCGTGGAGTACCTGACTCGTGGTCCCGGTGCTGGTGGCGCCGCGACCCGCCCGGAGCGCTCGGCCACGAGCGCTGAGGGCGCCCAGACGCGTCAGTTGGACATCGACGAGGAATTCCCACCGGAAGAGGATCTACCTTTCTGATGGCTAGAGAGCAAAGAGGCGGCGACAAGCGTCGCCGCGGTGGTGGCCGACGCGGCCGACGGCCCAAGGTGTGCGCGTTCTGCACTGGCGAGCACGAGATCATGGACTACCACGACAGCAAGATGCTGCGACGCTACATCAGCGACACCGCCAAGATCCTGCCGCGGCGGCGCAGCGGCGTGTGCGCGAAGCACCAGCGCCGCTTGTCCACGACGATCAAGCGCGCGCGCATGCTGGCGATCATCCCGATCACCGAGAAGCTGGTCCGCAAGTGAACGTCATCCTGCTCGAACCGGTCGAAAACCTCGGCGAAGCCGGCGATCTCGTCCGGGTGCGCCCCGGTTACGCCCGCAACTTCCTGGTTCCGCAGGGGCTGGCCCTGCCCGCCACCGCGGCCAACCAGAAGGAGATGCAGGCTCGCCTGTCCCAGCGCGCGAAGCAGCTCTCCGAGAGGAAGGGCGACGCCGAGCGTCTCAGGGAGTTGCTGGGTGAGGCGTCCGTCGAGATCAAGGTGCGCGCTGGCGAGGAGCGCATCTACGGCTCCGTGGGCACGCGCGACATCGCGGCGGCGCTCCTAGCGGCGCTGGACGTGGAGATCGACCGTCGCAAGATCGATCTGCGCGAACCGATCAAGACGCTCGGTGAGTACGTGATCCCCTACCGCCCACACCCTGAGGTCACCATCGACCTCCGGCTGAACGTGGTTGCGGACGCCTGAGGCTGCAAGCCGCTAGCGGTTGAGCGTAGCGCTCGCCGCTGCACCTGGGAAGCGAGGGGGCTGAGACGCCCCCTTCGCTTGTTTGGTGCGCAGGGCGCTCGTTGCTGGGCGCTCGTTGCTGGGCGCTCGGCGCTCGGCGCTCGGCGCAGGGCGCTCGGCCCAGAGTGTCTCGGCGCAGCCGGTCTCAGCGGAGTCCGTTCAGCGCAGCGAGAAGCTCTGCGGCGGAACTCCTGCGCTGGCGAGCTCGACCAGGTAGCCCAGGGCGACGGCCGCCAGCACGAAGGTTCCCAACAGCGCGCTCAGGTAAGGGCCTCCCATCACGCGGTGCAGTAGCAGACCCTCTGGAAGGCTCAACCCTGTCGCGCCCACCAGGAACGCGCTCACCACGCCGAGGCTGGCGCCGCCAGCGATCAGCGCTGACCCCAGCGGCAAGAGGAAGGCCGTCGAAGCGTACACCGGCACCCCTACCAGGACCGCCAGCGGCACCCCGAAGGGGCCCACCGCGTCGAACATCCGGCCAAGTAGTCCTATGTCGACGCGACCGTAGAGCAGCAGCCCGAGCGGTGCTACCACCAGCAGGACGGGTAGCAACCGACGCAGATCACGCATCGCGCCCTCGCCAGCGCGCAAGGCTCGGTCGCGCCAGGGCCCCAGCGCGTGGGTGTCGTCGAGTGGCGAGAACGCCGCCGACTTCGGCTCGACCCCTAGCGCGCTCACCGCGAGCGCAACGATCAGCGCGAGCACCATCGCCATGGCAACGAAGCCCCCAGCCAACCACGGGCTGGCGAAACTGCTGAGCAGCGCCACGGTGGCCGGGTTGACGAGCGGCGAGACGACCAGGAAGGCAGTGGTCGCGAGCAACGGCACTCCCGAGGCACGCATTCCGGCCACGATCGGCACGGTCGAGCACGAGCAGAAGGGCGTCAGCGCCCCCAGCACGAGCGCCGCCAGGGTGCTGCGGCCGGCGCTGCCTGCGAGGAGCGAGCGGAGCCGAGTGGGGCTCACGCTCAGCACCAGCAGTTGCGCCACGAAGGACGCTGCCAGGAACACGGCCACGAACGTGGCAAGGCGAGCCGCCAGGAGCTGCCCGGTCTCCAACATCGCTTCACGCACCTCTAGCCGATGCCCAGGTGAGCGGTCCGCGAGACGGGCCGCTGCGGTGAAGCCGATCCGGCTGCTCAGCGACGCAGCAGCTGGGGCAGCAAGGGGCGACCCGTCTACCTGATGGCTCCTTCTGGCGGGCGACCAGGCGCGCCTGTCGCAGCTGCTCGTCGAGCAACGCCTCGTGGACGCGCTCGCGCACGCGTTCGTGGGCGAGCTGGGCGAAGAGCAGGTGGTCTTGCAGCATGGTCTACCTCCTGAGCGCCGGGGACGGCGTCACCTAGATCCTTAGGTTTCTAGTGATTATCGGCGCCAAGGGGGCCCCCGGCCGCCGCGAAGCTCGGCCGCTCAGCTCGGGCTCTGGCTCTCCTCTCGGGGCTCGGACGGCGCGGCGGTCTCGAGTGGTCGCGTGAGCTCGTCAGCGCAGCACTCCTCGCTCAGGTAGGCGACCACCGCGCTCATGGCCCCGAAGTCGGCATGGTTCACGACCTCCGCGCCCGACTTACGCTGCCGGACGAGACCGGCTTGCACGAGCATCTGAAGGTGGTGGGCGAGCGTCGAGCGCGGCATGCCGCCTAGCCGCTCCTGTACCTGGTGGACGGGCAGTCCCGCATCACCTGCACGCACGAGCGCCCTGAAGATCGCCAGGCGCGCCTCGTGCCCCAGCGCCGCTAGTGCGTCGGCCGCCTGGGTGGGGTGGATGGCGGTAGCGCTGTGGTCCATGGCCAAAGGGTACTGCGTTGACCACCGCTTGTCAACTAGGTTACTAGTTATGTCGACG
>SKSV01000435.1 GCA_007122815.1 Trueperaceae bacterium
GACGTGCAACCGCTCTGGTTGGCTGTCACGAGCGAGGTGCCGCATCACGACTTGATGCTCGAGATGCTCGAGCTCCAGGAGCACGGCTACCGGGTGGTCGTGGACCTTCGCAGCCGGGAGGACGCCGGCGCCGCGTTGCTGGAACGTTGTGAAGTGATGGACCAGCGTGTGCTGGCGGTACTGCCGCACGAGGCGCGAGCGGCGTTGCCCGCGGGGCTGAGCGACGAAGCGGTAGCGTCGCTGCTGAGGGAGAGCGAGGGCGGCTTCGGCACGCTCACGGCGCGTGCCCTACGGGAGGCCGGGTTGCCGCGTCAGCTGGTGCCGTCGCCGGACGGCGCCAGGGTCGACGACACGTCAGCCGAGGTCGTCGAGCCGGCGTTGGCGGTCCTCGCGCTGCGGCGCGAAGGCGACCTAGTCGGCGCGCTCGAGCTCGCCGTGCTCCGCGTCCCTCACCTCGTCGAGGACCTACTGCGCCACGCCGGGCCGCGCTACCAGGAGGAGGGCCTGCTGGAGCGCCTGCACGTGCTGCTAAGTGCGGTGCCCGAACCCTACGCGCGCCGCGAGCGGGTGCTGGAGTGGCGCTTGGTGGCGGCTTTGGCGGCTGACGACCTCGGCGCGGTGGCGCCGGAGGTCGACGCCCACCTGCAGGCTCACGCGGCCCCGGCGCTGCGCGCCAGGCGGGCCGGCAACGTACCGCACGCGCGGGGCTTCGCGCTGGCCGAGGAGGCGGTGCAGGCCAAGCGCACGCCGCTGACGCTGTGGCAGTACGGGCGCCTGCACCCCGACCATCACACCGCCGTCGAGCTGTTGCGCGAGAGCGTACAGGTGGCTGAGGACATGGGCTCGCGCTACGAGGTCTCGCGGAACGCCTACACCTTGGCTAGCAAGCTCTCCCATGTCGGCGAGTTCGCGCGGGCTGCCGCGTGGGGTCGGTGGGCCCTCGACGTGTTCGACCAGGACCACCTGCAGGACGGTCCGCGTCGCCTTGCGATCCTGAACGAGGTGGCGGTGGCGCGCATCCTGAGCGGCGACGTCGCCGGCCTCAGGCAGCTCCTCGAGGACGCCCGGGTGATGGTCGAAGGGAACCTCCCGGGGGTGGCGACGCGGCTGCGCAGCACGCTCGCCTACCTGGAACTGGCCGAGGGACACGCTGAGGCGGCGCTCGAGCTGCTGGAGACCACCTACCGCACGAGCCCCAGGCGCACTCGGGCGCGCTACGCATACCAGCTGGTCAGGGTCCTGAACGAGCTCGGTCGGCTGGACGAGGCTGCCGCGGTGGCCGCCGATGCGGTCGAGCTCGGTGAGGTGGGCGAGCCTCACGAGCGGCTCGAGGGACGTTTGGCGCGCGGTATGGCGCTGGCCTTCGCCGCGGTGAGCGCGGCCGAGGTCCCGCAGGACGGTCCCGGCCGAGTGGCCAGCGACGACCTCCTGGAGGTGATGCACTCGCGCGAGTGCGTCATGGAGCAACGGCTCAGCGCGGCGTTGAACTACCTGCTGGTCGCTCAGGGAGCGGTCCACAACCTGCCCGACGAGGTGGCCAGCGTGATGCGGGCGTTGCCGATGACGGCGCTCCGCGTGCTCTCGGGGCCCGCGGAGCGCTTCGAGGGACTCTGGTCCACCCTGACCAGCGGCGCAGCCGAGCTACAGCTCGGCTTCTTGGGAGGGGCACGCTGCCGCTATCGTGGGGGCTCCATCAGCCTGCCACCGCGTCTCGCCGAAGCCGCTCTGGCCCTCGCACTGCATCCTGAGGGGATCTCCCGCGACGGCCTGAACGACTTCCTGACACCCGAGGGACAGGCGGCCTTCTCGCCCGGGGGGATGCGTGGCATGCTGACGCGCCTGCGTGCGCTCCTACCGGTGAGCGACGGCCCCTACCGCTTCACCGTCGGGTACCGCGCGGACGTGCTCGAGGCCCGTGCGCACCTCGCGCGCGGGCGTGTGCGTGAGGCGATCACGCTCTTGCGCGGACGACTCCTGCCCGAGAGCGAGGCCCCGGGGGTCGAGGAGCAGCGCTTGGTCCTGGAGGAGGAGTTGCGCCAAGCCGCGCTGCAGTCGGGTGACCCTGACGCGCTCTACGACCTCGCGGAGCGCCTCGGGGACGACATGGAGTGCTGGGAGGCGACCGCCGCCGCCCTCACCGCAGGAGACCCGCGCTTGCCTCTGGCGCGCGCGCGGGTGCGTCGATTGGCAAGCGACTACCTCCTGCCGGCCGCCGGCCAGGCCTGAGGCAGGTGTTCTTCGCGCGAGTGGTTGCGGCCGTCTGGGGCCCCACCATTGGCGTCCAGGTAGGCGAGTAGAGCCGACTGAGGCAGGCCCAATCGCCCTGCGATGACGGCTCCTCCATCTTCTCGCGATCGCGTCTCGGTGGGAGCAAGTTGATGGAATCTCGGTGCCACCGGCGGGAAGGTCGTGGACATGCGACACCTCCTGCTGGTTGGGACGCCTTAGCGCCCAGCGCCCCAGCAACGCCTCATGCGGTACCGGGGCTACGTGATCAAGACTATAGCTCCTGACCCTGAAGCTTGGATTAGTGTACCGGCGTCTCCGAGCCCGGAGGTCATCGCGAGAGAACGTTCGGGACGCTCTCGGTGAGGGCGGCTCGGGTAGCTACGGATGAGACCTCACGTCTGCATCACGGGCGGGTAACGCAGCGCGTAGCAGCATCCACACAGGCGGGCACCAACCCGCCCCGATCGTGGAGGAGATCATGAAAGACTTCGCTTCGTTCACTCGTCCGTTCGCCGTCCTCGCCGCCCTCATGTTGGTGGCCACGCCCCTCGCATTCGCTGCCGACGCACGTCTGGTCGTCGATCCCGCGATCTACGACGTCGAGCTGCCCGACGAGGGCCCCGAGCACGCCGGCATAACACTCGCCTTCAACGGCTCGTTCCTCGAGGTGCACGTCATCGAGTCCGGTGCCGGGAACCTCCCCGACGTCAACCTCGGCTTCACCGGAGAGACCCCTCGCACGCGTCCGTTCTCCCAGGTCGACTTGAGCGCCGTGGTCGAGCGCAGCCCGAAGCTGCAGACCTGGATCGGAGGGGTGATCCTGGAGCACCGGAACACCAACGTCCTGGCAGTGAAGAGCGCGTACGCTAGCGCCCTCGCCGACCTCGGCTTCACGCTGAGCGACGCCTCGACGCGCACGCGTTGGCAGTTCACCAACGGTGTCGAGTCCATGCACGTGAACGTCGTCCCGGAGGGGAAGAACGTGATCACGTACGTGGGCCGGTGATCGAGGGCGTTCAGAGGGCAAGCCAGGCTCGGGGGGCCGTGAAAGCGGCCTCCCGAGCTTTCGTGTGGGTAGCGCTCGCGGAGGCCGCGACAGTAGTTTTTCATCGAAGATGCGCTAGGGTCAGAATCAAGCCCCTAGACGTGAGCATTCCGGAAGGGAGCCAGCATGTTCGCCCGCTACAAGAACCCCTCGACGATCCTGATCGCCATCGCACTGGGACTGGGTCTCACCCTCAGCGCCTGTGGCGGAGGTGGTATCGGCCAAGAAGATGTCGACGCCATCCGCGCACAACTCGAGGCGGTCGAGGAGCGCCTCGACGAGGTGCACGCTCTCCTCGTGAGCGCGGACGGTGAGATCGAAGGCAACGGCGTCGAGCTCGTCGGTGAAGCACAGCAAGAGCTCGAGGCGAGCCGAGACGCGCTCGCGGAGGTCTTGGCCGAACTCGAGCCGCCACCCCCGCCGCCTGAGCCTGACCCGGCGACGGCGCCTGGTGGACTGCCGGCCGATCCCGGCTTCTGAGCTGAGCTCCTGACATGGCCTCGAGCGCCTCAGCGCTCCAGCGCGGCCTCGTCCCATCCTTCGAGGAACGCTAACCAAGCGACCTCCGCGTCTGCCAGCGTCACGCCGAGGTGGTGCGCGAACGCCAACGCCACCTCGGCGGCGCTGCGCGCTTCGTTGGCGTCGTCGAAGAACGATCGAAGTGCTGCGATGCGCTCGTGGTCCTGGTGCCCGGGCCCCAGCAGGTAGGTGGTGAACGAACCCGCCATCGGGTACGACACGCCATCGTCGAGCGCGCCCCAGGATCGGTTGCCGTGCACCACATCGGTGAGTGGCGGGAGGTCGCCGGCCAGGTGCGCGTCCTGTGCCCAGGCGTGGACGGAGCGTCCTTGCCAGGTACCCATCCGGATGGGCCTTCCGTCTACCCCGGCCTCCCCGAAGTAGACCTCGGGCCAGGTGTAGTACATGGCGATGCCCTCGAGCCAGAAGTTCGCTAGGCGCAGGGGCCGGCCTGGCGGCGCCGTGAGCACGTGTGCGACCTCGTGGGCGTCGGATGCGTAGATGCTCACGACGGCGTCGCGGTCGATCACGGCGCGGCCGGTCATGTCCCAACCCGTCTTGGCGCGCAGCGTCTCCCTGTCGGCGAAGGCGTAGTAGTGGAGTTCGTCTGGCACGCGCCACTGGGGTCCGATGTCGGCGAGGAACGACTCTAGGCGTGCGACCGCGACCTCCGGGTCCCGCTCGGGTCCGCTGTTGGCCAGCTTGTAGTAGCGGACGGTGGGACCGCTGGCGACCAGTTGCCAGTCCCCCTTCGGTAGGGTGCTCAGTGGGTTCGGAGTGCAGGCCGTCAGTAGCAGCGCCAGCGCCGTAGCGAACGCAGCCGCACTGCAGAGGGCCCGTACCCCCGGACGTGACCCTGCGCGATCGCGTGCGTGCTTCGCGACGGCCATCAGAACACGAACCAGGCGGCGGCCGCTCCCATGAGGACCGCGTACAACACGGCCTCGATCTGCGTCGGCCAGAAGGCGCGCCGGACTATGTGCCCCTTCATGTAGAGCAGTCCCTCGATGTTGTTCGAGAAGGGCGTAGCTGCCGCCAGGTCGGTGTAGACGTACATGAGCCCGGCCATGAAGAGGAACTGGATCACCGCGCTCTGTTCACCCAGGGCGCCGAGAACCGGGTACAGCACGATGGACATCAGCAGCGCGCGCCCGACCTGGGTCGGGACGAGCAGCAGGCCGTTCCGGCGCCGTTCGGCTTCGTCGGTCATGTCCCGCAGGAACGCTCCGTAGAGCGAGCCGTCGCCGCCGTGCCAGCTCTTGTAGACGAGCGGGTACGTGACCGCGCCGGCAGCGACGTACGCCACCAGATGGGCGAGCACGAAGTACCCCGTGAAGGTCAGGTGTTCCACGGTCGTCTCCTCCAGATGCAGCCACTACGGTTCCGGCCGCCCGGTGAACCGGGGCGGTCCAGGCACCATCCAAGCCTCGTTCGCCTCGCCTCTTTGATGCCAGAGACGTACGTACCCGTGCCGTTTGGGCGTCAGGGTCGCGGGGCTTGGTGGAGCCGGCTGCGCGAGCCGTTAGGCCGTGTTGGTGCAACTGGCTTGACGATTGGGTCCGTGCCGCCTAAACTACGACACAATCATCCAGGTATGTCTGTCGAGCGATCACCGGGCGCGTAGGGGAGGGCGCACCATCACCATGAACAAGGCAGTCACGAACGGCACCGGCCCGTCACCGCACTGGTTCCAGCGCATGCTTGACAGCATCGTCTTCCTGATACTCCTCGGTGTCGGCTTCCCCACGCTGCTCTACACCGTCTGGAGCGTCATGGAACTGCAGCAGTTGCCTCACTTCGGAGAGGC
>SKSV01000140.1 GCA_007122815.1 Trueperaceae bacterium
CGTACATCACGGTCGAGTGGTCGCGTCCCGAGAAGTACTGGCCGATCTCGGGGTAGCTGTGGGTGGTGAGCTCCCGTATCAGGTACATGGCTACCTGGCGAGCGACGACGAGCTCGTGGCGGCGGCCCTTCGAGCGCACGTCGTCCGCGGAGAGTGAGAAGTGGTTGGCGGTGGCGTCGACGATGTCGGGCATCGTGAGGGTGATCTCGCTCGGCGCGAACACGTCGGAGAGGGCTTCCGCCGCGCTCTGGCGGGTGAGGGGCGTCTGGTTCATGGAGGCGTAGAGGATCGCGCGCAGCAGCGCGCCTTCCAGCTCGCGGATGTTCGAGGTCACGTGTCGCGCTATGTAGTCGACGACCTCCGCGGATACCGTGACGTCGCGGTACTGCGCGTTCATCTTCAGGATCGCCACGCGCGTCTCGAACTCGGGTGCCTGGATGTCGGTGATGAGGCCCCACTCGAAGCGGCTTCGGAGGCGGTTCTCCAGGGTCGGGATGTCCTTGGGGGGGCGATCCGAGGAGACGATCAGCTGCTTCCCGGACTCGTACAGGGCGTTGAAGGTGTGGAAGAACTCCTCTTGCGTGCGCTCCTTGCCCGCCAGGAACTGGATGTCGTCGACGAGCAGCACGTCGATGGAGCGGAAACGTTCGCGGAAGTGGACCATCCGGTCGCTGCGAATGGCGTTGATCAACTCGTTGGTGAACTGCTCGGTGGTGGCGTACTCGACGCGCAGACCGTTCCGACGCTCGGCAACCGCGTGCCCCACCGCGTGCATCAGGTGGGTCTTGCCGAGACCGGAGTCGCCGTACAGGAAGAGCGGGTTGTATGCCTTGCCGGGCGTCTCCGCCACCGCCATGGCCGCCGCGTGCGCGAGGTTGTTGTTCGGGCCGACCACGAAGTTGGCGAAGATGTACTTCGGGTTCAGCCTCGGAGGCTCGACCGCGGCAGCCGCGCCGTCGGTCGAGGGGGCGTGGCTGAACATGTCGGGCTGCTCCGTTTGCGCGAAGCTGACGACCTTGAAGCCGATGCGCGGAGCGGGCGCCCCGAGGTCGCCCAAGGCACGCTCTATCACCTCGGAGAAGTGCCCCTTGATCCAGTCGCGAGCGAAGCTGTGGGGTACCCCGAGCAAGAACGTGCCGTCCTCGATGCCGAGCGGGCGCACCTGCTTGAACCAAGTGCGGAACTCGGTCTCCGAAATGTGCTTCCGTACGTAGTCGAGAACGTCGTCCCAGATGGCGTGATCGCGGCTGAGCATGCCGGCGTGGACCCCTCTCGGCGCGGTTGGCGTACGTGGCTGCCCGCTAACCCGTGTCGCGCCGCGTACGTGCGTGAAGAACGTAAAAGTCACGCCCGGAGGCGAGCCGCCCTCTGCAGCGGGAAGGAAAGTCTACCAGAATGCCTGGGGGTGGAGGGGCCTCGGTCGAGTCGTCGCCAGGAGGGCCGGTACGGTCGCCTCTCATCCGCGCCGAGCAGGCTGACGTTACCAGGCCCCTGCCGCTGGTCAGGGCTGTGCCGGCCTCCGAGTAGCCTGTCGGAGTCAGCTGCGGTCTCGGCTGGAGCGCGGTCTCGTGCTAGACTTCGCGTCCTGGAAGCGTCCCCCGGGGCGCCTGAGGCGGCGTCAGCGGCGCGGACCGTGGTGTCGCGAGGAGGACATGGTGAGGCGTTGCTACGACGTGGTGGTAGTAGGGGGCGGGCACGCCGGTATCGAGGCTGCGATCGCTGCGGCGCGCCTCGGCGCCGAGGTGGCGTTGGCAGTTCCTAACCCAGACACCATCGGCGTGATGCCCTGCAACCCGGCCATCGGCGGTCCCGGCAAGTCGCAGCTAGTTTTCGAGGTGCACGCATTGGGTGGCGTGATGGCGAAGCTCGCGGACGCTACCGCCATCCACGGCAGGACGCTCAACGCCTCGAAGGGCCCGGCGGTCCGCTCGCTGCGAGTGCAGAACGAGCGCGACGGCTACGCCGGGGCCGCCCAAGAGCTCGTGCGGGGTACCGCGCGGCTCAGTCTCGTGCGCGGAGAGGTGGCCGAGCTAGAGGCCGAGGACGGGCCGCCGCGTCGCGTGACTGGCGTGGTGCTCAGCGACGGGCGGCGGCTGGCCGCTCGCTCGGTCGTGCTGTGCGCCGGTACGTTCCTGCGAGGTGTCGTCTGGTACGGCCAGAGGCGGCGCGACGCGGGTAGACAGGGCGAAGCGCCCGCTCGTCACCTCTCGCGTAGCTTGCTGGCCACGGGTCACCGGCTGACGCGTTTCAAGACGGGTACGCCGCCGCGAGTGCGCTCCGACAGCGTCGACTTCGCGGCGCTCCAGCTCGTCCCGCCCGACCTACCGGCAGCCTCTTTCACTGGCACACCGGGCCCTCGCGTGACCGAGACGCCGACCTGGCTCACCAGGACCACTCCCGCGACGCACGACCTGATCCGCGAGAACCTGGGCGAGTCGGCGATGTACAGCGGGGTGATCGATGGGGAAGGGCCGCGCTACTGCCCGTCGATCGAGGACAAGGTCGTGCGCTTCGCCGACAAGGATCACCACCTGCTCTTCGTGGAGCCCGACGGTGTCGATACCAGCGAGGTGTACTTGCAGGGGTTCTCGTCGTCGATGCCGCCGGCGCTGCAGGAGCGCATGGTCAGGACGCTACCGGGGTTCGAGGGTGCCACCATCCAACGCTACGCGTACGCCGTCGAGTACGACGCTCTAGACCCTGCGGGACTGGATGTGACGCTCATGTCGCGGGCGTTGGCGGGCCTCTTCTCGGCGGGGCAGGTGAACGGCACGAGCGGATACGAGGAAGCCGCCGCCCAGGGTCTGCTCGCGGGTGTCAACGCGGTGCGCTGGGCCGAGCTCTCGGGAGCGGATCGCGTGAGCCTGCGCCGAGACGAGGGCTATCTGGGCGTGCTCGTCGACGACTTGGTGCGTTGGGGAGCGGGTGAGCCGTACAGGATGTTGACGTCGCGTAACGAGTACCGGCTCTTGCACCGGCAGGACAACGCGGAGGCGCGGCTCTCCGAGGTCGGCCACGCGTGGGGTCTGGTCAGCGACGCACGCCTGAGAGCCGTGAAGGAGAGTGAGCGCCGTATCGAGAGCGAAGTCGCGCGGCTCAAGACGACGCGGCTCAACGGCGACCTGGCGGCCACCGTGCTCTGCCGGCCAGGAGAGGGCTACGACGGTGTCGTCGCGCAGCTCGGTCCGGCGGCGGAGCCGCTTTCCGAGGCTGAGCAGCGCCGCGTCGAGACGGAGATCCGCTACGCCGGGTACATCGAGCGCAGCCAACGGCAGCTGGCAGCCCGAAGCCAGTTCGAGCGCGTCGAGCTTGCCGGGGTCGCGTTCGAGCGGGTGGCCAGCCTTTCGGCGGAGGGTCGCGAGGCGCTCGAGCGGGCGCGTCCGGCGACGCTCGGAGCGGCTCAGCGCCTGCGGGGTGTCAGGGACAGCGACTTGGCTGCCCTACTGGTGCACATGAAGACGCGAGGCGCTGTTTCACGTGAAACAACGGCCGCATGAGCAGTCGTGACCGCGTGCGCGGTAGTGAGCGTGAGGGGCGGTGGCGCCGTAGGCTCTGAGCGCGGGGTGGATGGGTCTGACCGGGTCGGTGGGTCTGACGCTACGGAGTGCTACAGGCTGCTGCTGAGGCGCTTCCACGGGACGCTGGACCTCGTGTCGGAGAAGGCCCTCGCCGGTTTGGAAGCGATGATCGCGGATGCCGAGAGGTACGCCTGCGCCGTGGCGCGTTTCGCAACGAGCGGATGTGTGTTGGACGTCGGCACCGGCGCTGGCTTACCCGGAGTGGTGCTGGCCGCGCGCCTGGGGGGGCGGCGCATCGTCTGGGTCGAGAGGCGGCGGAGGCGGGCCACGTTCCTCCGCCTGGTCATCTCGCAATGTGGATTGGGGAACGCCGAGGTCTTGGCCCGGGACGTGCGAGCGGTCGCGCGCGCTGACCTGGCGGAGCCTCTGGGAGCCGTCACGGCGCTAGCCGTCGGCGGCTTCGCGCAGCTCTACGCTCTGACCTCTCACCTGCACGGACCCGAGGTCGTGCTCGTGGCTCGGCGCGGTGAGGGGTGGGAGGCCGAAGTGGAGGCCTTCTCCCGAGAGGTCTCGGCAGAAGACGCGGTGCAGTGGACCGAGCCTCTAGGACGCGGTGGTACGCTCGTCGTGCTGCGTGTACCTGGAGGACAGCCTTGCCGGTGATCGGGGTCATCAACCAGAAGGGTGGAGTGGGCAAGACCACGACCGCGGTGAACCTGTCGGCGGCGCTGGCGCAGCGCAGGAACGTGTTGCTGGTGGATCTCGATCCGCAGGCGAACGCCACGAGCGGACTGGGGTTGCTGCCGTCGTCTTCCGTGTACGACGTTTTGAGTGGACGGATCGCGGCGCGCAACGCCTTGATCAAGGCGCGCCAGCAGAACCTGGCGGTGCTGGCGGCGTCCGCCGATCTCGCCGGCGCGGCGATCGAACTCGATGCCAGCGCCGAGGACGTGCGGTTGCTGGCGAAGGCGCTGGTGGGGGTCCGTCCGCGCTTCGAGTTCATCGTGCTCGACGCCCCGCCGTCGTTCGGGGCGTTGACGTTGAACGCGCTGGCGGCTTCGGACCATCTCATCCTGCCGGTTCAATGCGAGTACTACGCGTTGGAGGGGATCGCCGGGATGATGGACACGATCGAGAGGGTGCGTGGCGCGCTCAACCCCGGGCTGAGCGTTCTCGGGCTGTTGCTGACGATGGCGGACCAACGTACGAACCTCTCGAGGCAGGTGGAGGAGAACGTGCGCAAGCACTTCGGCGAGATGGTGTTCGAGGTGGTCGTGCCCCGCAGCGTGCGCCTGGCGGAGGCGCCGTCGCATGGTCTACCGATCTTCGAGTACGCCCCAGGGTCTGCTGGAGCCGTCGCCTACCAGGCGCTGGCAGAGGAGGTGTTGCGACGTGTCAGCCAAGCCTAGGGGCCTTGGGAGGGGATTGGACGCGCTGCTGCCGAAGGTCGACGTCGGTGTCCGCCAGGCCGAGGTCTCCAAGCTGCGCGTGTCCGCGCTCCAGCCCAGGCGCAGCATCGACGAGGAAGCGCTCGCCGAACTAGCCGCTTCGATCTCGGAGAAGGGTGTCCTTCAACCGCTGCTCGTCCGACCGGTCGCAGAGGGCTACGAGATCGTCGCAGGTGAGCGCCGGTTCCGAGCCGCGCAGCGGGCCGGGCTCGACCGGGTCCCGGTGGTTGTGCGCGAGCTCTCCGACCAGCAGACGCTGGAGATCGCGATCGTCGAGAACCTGCAGCGAGAGGACCTGACCCCGCTCGAAGAGGCGCATGCGTTCCGGCAACTCATGGGTTTCGGACTGACGCAGGAGCAGGTCGCGGAGGCGGTTGGCATGAGCCGCTCGGCGGTCGCGAACACCTTGCGCCTGTTGACGCTACCTGCCAGCGCCCTGGAGGCGCTCGAGTCGAGCGGCATCAGCGCCGGCCACGCGCGGGCGATCCTCGCGCAGGCGCCCGAGGATCGGGACTGGGCGCTGCACCAGATCGTCGACAAGGGGCTATCGGTGCGGCAGGCGGAGGCGCTGCGTCGTGTGAGCGTAGCTGGCCGGCGGCGCGCTGCCGAGCGAGACGCGCGCTACG
>SKSV01000216.1 GCA_007122815.1 Trueperaceae bacterium
CAGCACCGCCACTACCTCGCCCTGCTCCACCTCGAGGTCGATCCCGTCGAGAGCCCGAACCTCTCCGTAACGCTTGGTCACGCCTCTCATCTCGACTACCACTGGCGCCACCTCCTCGACCAGGAGCGTATGCCCGGGTCGTCCGATGGCACATCGCCGAGACGTCACCTGCATCGGGCGTGACTTCCGGCACGCTCAGGCTGCGGCTGAGCGCGCCTCCAGGACTTGCGGGCCGACGCCTCCCCTACGCGAGCAGGCCGCCTAAGCCTCAGGTCTTGAGCTGGGAGATCGCCTCGCGGTACAAGTCCTCGACCTGCCCTAGCCGCAGATCGACACTGAAGCGCACCGCGTTGTGCTGACCGGCGAGCCCCATGGCGCGTCGTCGTTCGGGGTCTCGCGCCAGTGCCACCAGCGCACGGGCCAGTGCCGAGCTCCTCTCGGAACTGGGCCGTTCCTCCACGATGTGACCATCCACGCCGTCGGTGATCGAGTCGCCCACGCCGGGAGCGGCCACCGCCACGACCGGAACTCCGCAGGCCAACGACTCGACGAGCACCAGGCCCTGCGTCTCCGTCTGCGAGGCGAAGAGGAAGACGTCGCAGCCCTTCACGGCGGCCAGGGTCTCCAGCCGCGGACGCTGCCCGAGGAAGACCACGTGCCCGCGAAGGTCAGGTGCTTCGGCACGCTCTTGCAGGCCGCGCGCTGAAGGGCCGTCACCGATGACGACCATCCGTAAGCGCGGCTCCTCGGAGCGCGCCAGCGCGAAGCCCTCAAGCACCGTCTCGACGCTCTTCTCCGGCGCCAGCCTCCCCGCCGTGACGGCTACCACCGAGTCCGCCGGCCAGCCGTGCCGGGTGCGTTGGTCGGTGGGTTCGAGCTCCACTAGGCGCTTCGCGTCGATACCGGTTGGCACAGCCCGCACCAGCGGCTTGGCGCGCTCGCCCAAGCGCCCCCGAACGTCGGCCGCGAGGTCGGTCGAGGGAGCTATCACCGCGTCACAGCTGAGGGCGAAGCGGTCCAGGTAACGCGCCATGACCACCCCGCCGACGCTCGCGAAGGCGCTCAGGTAGTGGCGGTAGTCGGTGTAGCGGGTGTGCTGGGTCCACACCAGGGGCACGCCTGCGCGCCGGGCCACACGCCGTGCGAACAGACCCGCGACGAACGGGGATTGGGTGTGTATCACGTCCGGCTCGAAGGCCAACGCCTTGCGGAGGGCTCGCTCCCCGCTCGTGGGCCAGGGCATGCGGTAGTCCTTCGGCACGGGCCGCGGCAGCTGGTACGAGGGGAGCCAGACGATCTCAGGATCTGGGCCGATCGCCCCCGTGGTGCCGACCTCGGCGCCCGCCTGCGGCCGCGGCGCCACCAGGAGCACGCTGTTCCCGCGTGCCCCCAAGCCCTTCACCAGAACTTCGGTTGAAACCGTAACGCCGGACAGGTAGGGCAGGTAGCTCTCGGCAACGACCACAACGCGCAGTGCACGCGTGCCTGCACCGTGCCCGACGTCACGGGCGCGCGCGTCTGGTACGTGGGCCGAGCGCCCGAGCGCCACCACGTCACACCCCCGAGAACGGGTTTCGGCGCCGCCCCGCTGCGCTCGCGAAGACGCCGCCGCAGCCGTGCCGTCCCCGGGATAGCAGCTCGGCAGAGCGTGCTGGGCGAAGCGAACCGTCACCCGCCATGACGCAACGATAGCACCGCATCCCTGCCCGAAACGCTACGAGAGCGCGGGTGCCAGACCCAAGGCCTGGCACCCGCTAGGGTAGGTTCCCTCGGCCGCTCGCCGCGGGACCGCTCTCCGCCGGCCCGCTCTCCGCCGCCGCCACCTGGTTCAGGTGCGGGCCGCCGCGAGCGCCTGCGCGAGGTCCTCCTTGAGGTCGTCCACGTGCTCCAGCCCGGTCGAGATACGCACCATCCCGGGCGGTACCCCGGCGTCGCGCAGCTCCGACTCGCTCAGCTGTGAGTGCGTGGTGCTCGCAGGGTGCGTGACGCTGGTCTTGGCGTCCCCAAGGTTCACGAGCCGGGAGCAGAGCTGCAGCGCGTCGAGGCAGCGCTTGCCCGCAGTAACTCCCCCCTCCAGCTCGAAGGTGAGCACGCCTCCGGGCCCGCGCGGCCAATCCCGCATGGCCCGGGCATGGTCCGGATGCCCCGGCAAGCCCGGGTAGTTGACATCGATGACGCCGGGCTGCTCCAGCAGCCACTCGGCGAGCGCCTGGCTGGTGGCCACCTGCCGGTCGGCGCGCAGCGACAGCGTCTCGAGGCCCTGCAGGTGCAAGAAGGCGTTCAGCGGGGCGAGAGAAGCGCCGAGGTCGCGCAGGCCCTCGACCCGCGCGCGGATGGCGAACGCGACGTTCCCGAAGGGGCCGCCCTCGCCGAAGACCTCCCAGAAGTCGAGCCCGCCGTAGGCGGGGCTTGGTTCGGTGAAGAGCGGGTAGCGGCCGTTTCCCCAGTCGAAGGTGCCGGCGTCCACGAGCACACCGCCGATACCCGTGCCGTGGCCGTTGATCCACTTCGTGGCGGAGTGGATGACGACGTCCGCGCCGTGCTCGATCGGGCGGTACAGGTAGCCGCAGACGCCTCCGGTGTTGTCCACAAGCACCGCGACGCCGCGCTCGTGCGCGGCGGCGGCTATGCCGTCCAGGTCTGGCAGTCGAAGAGAGGGGTTGGGGATGGACTCCACGTACACCGCGCGGGTACGCTCGTCGATCAAGGCGGAGAACTCCTCCGGGGTCGCATCCGGCCCCGTGAAACGAACCTCGATGCCGAACCTAGGCAGGGTCACCCTGAACAGGTTCGCCGTGCCGCCGTACAGGTGTGGGCTGGAGACGATGTTGTCACCGCTCACGGCCACCGTGGCGATCGCCAGGAACTCCGCGGCGTGTCCCGAAGCGACCGCCAGGCCCATCGCTCCCCCCTCGAGTGCCGCCACGCGCTTCTCCAGCACGTCGTTGGTGGGGTTCATGATGCGGCTGTAGATGTTGCCGAACTCCTGCAGGTGGAAGAGCCTGGAGGCGTGGTCGGAGTCGTCGAAGGCGTACGCGGTCGTTTGGTAGATGGGCACGGCCCTGCTCTTCGTGGTCGGATCGGCTTGCTCGTAACCGGCGTGGACCTGCAGCGTCTCGAAGCGTTGGGGCATGCGGGGTTCCTCTCGAACGCACATCATGGGCGCTCGCCGCGCTCGCGCGCGGCGGACTGGGGGCGTCGTGTCGCGCGGCGGTGGACGCTCAGGCCGTGCCCACCGCCGCGCCGCGCATTCGCCGCTCGGCCGTTCGGATCGTGGTCGTGTGTGATGCGAAAAGCGCGTGCATCGTCGCCTCCTCCCACCCCGATCGACCGGCGTCCCGTGTCGGGACCCTCGCATCGACGGGGCCGGGTACGAAGACGAGGCGTTCGCCCCGATCTCCCCGGCGGCGGCCCGATCGTCGTGGCCACGCGCCTGGCTGGGGGAAGCATCCGCGGAGATGACCGCGCGCTGCTGCGGGGTCGTAGGGCCAGGTCCCTCGCCCGCTCACGATCGGCGTGCCGCCGTTGGCGGCACGTGGGAGGGAGTACACCACGAACCGGCCACGCCCGACAAGCTCGACCGGATCAGCGCCCAGCGCGGTGGCTGAGGTGTGGATCCCGACGGCGCCATGGATGCCTGGGGCATGGCGAGCGCGCAGAGCGCCGAGGCGCCGTCGAACCTCGGCAGCAACATCACCTACCCGGCGTACGGCTGGCAGGGCCAGAAGAGTACGTTGCTCGGGTACTACAACTTCGACAGCAACGCGATCGAGGTCATCGCCATGTCGCCCGAGGAGCGCATCCGTTACGCGCTCGACCTCGGCAAGAAGGTCCACGGCGACGTCTAAGAGCACGAGTTCGAGGCTGGCTTCTCGGTCGCCTGGCACCTGGTCCCGTCGTCACTGGCGCGGCGCTCGCCGAGCGGCCAGGATGGGGTCATGCACACGTCGTCTCCCCATCAACTCGACGGGACATCCGGCACGGATCGCCCCCGTGGCGACACGGTCAGGCTCGCGCTCGGCTGGGGCGCGCGGATCGGCCTGGTGGCGCTCTCGGTATGGTTCGGCAGCGCCCTGCAGCTGCCCTTCGGACCCGTCGTCGACCTGCTGATCGGTGCTGCCCTCGGCCTAGCGCTGCTCGGTTTGGGCGCTCTGACCTGGGGGCTGGTGCGGTGGATCACCGTGGACTGGGTGCGCGTGCTAGGCAGCGCGGTCCTGGTCGCCACCGCCGGCGCCGCCATCCTGCTGCTCGGCTTCAGCGGCCTGGCACCGCTGGTGGCGGCGGTGACGTGGGGTGTGTGGGGCGGGAGCGGGATCGCCCTCGCCGTGATCGTCGTGATGCTCAGGCGCATGGTGCGCGATACGGGCGAGCGTCCCCGCCGGCACCTGGTGCCGGTGCTGATCATCGTCGGGGCCGCCGGCCTGGCGACCGCGCTGATGCTCTGGTGGTGGACCCCCGGCGCCCCCGACGACGTCTCACCGCTGGTGGCCGGCAGCGCCCCTGCGCTCTCACTCCCCGATCCGGGCGAGCGCGGTCCACTGCCTGTCGCCACGCTCCGCTACGGCAGCGGTACACCGGGCTGGCGCAGCGAGTACGGTCGCGAGGCAGGGCTCCACACCGCCCCGGTCGATCTCGCCGACCTGGTGTCGCTCGGCCCCGTGGCAGGCGTCGTGCGACCATGGGCCCTCGGCGCCGGGCTCGACGCGGTGCCGCGCAACGCCGTGGTGTGGTACCCAGCGGAGGGCGCCGGGCCGCACCCGCTCGTCCTCGTCGCCCACGGCAACGCCAACGCGTTCATCGCCAGCGAGGACGGCTACGGCTGGCTCGGTGAGCACCTCGCATCTCACGGCTTCGTGGTGGCATCGATCGACGCGAGCGCGTTCAACGCCGTGCCGCTGATCGGCGGCCTACGGGGCGAGAACGACGCGCGAGCCCTGCTGATGCTCGCGCACCTGCAGCTCTGGTCCGAGTGGGAGGCGAACGCGGCCCCGGGGTTGCCGCGCGTCGACCTCGACCGGGTGGCGCTCGTCGGCCACTCGCGCGGCGGCGAGGCGGCCGCGATCGCCGCTGAGCTCGACCGCATCGGCCGACTGCCCGACGACGCGCTGGAACCGCTAGCCGAGCGCGTTGGCGGGCCGTACGGCGTTCGCGCCGTCGTGGCCTTCGCGCCGTCCGACGGCCAGTTCCGCGTCGGCGACAGCCCAACGGCCCTCGTGGGGGTCGATTACCTCGTGCTACAGGGCGGCTTCGATGCCGACGTGAGCAGCTTCGTGGGGGAGCGGCAGTTTGAACGGACCGTCCCGGGCGAGGGCGGGCTGAAGGCGGCGGTGTACGTCCATCAGGCCAACCACGGCCAGTTCAACGACGCGTGGGGGCGCGTCGACCTGATGCCACCGCTCGGCGCTCTCCTACGCGTTGGCGCCGTGATGCCCCTCGAGGACCAGCAGCGCGCCGCGGCAGTCTTGGTCCACGCGTTCCTCAGGTCCAGCCTGCTGGAGGAGGAAGGGTATCGCGCTCTCTTCACCGACCTCCGCCACGGCGCCCACTGGCTCCCGCCTGCGTCCTACGTGCTCAGGA
>SKSV01000150.1 GCA_007122815.1 Trueperaceae bacterium
GCCAGTGGCGCCAGTTCGGCGCCCGGGTCAATGAAATCGGGGCCTTCCTGCCACTCGACCTCATCCGGAGCGACCACGCTGTGCCCGTTTTCGGCCGCCAGGGCGAGTCCGGCCGACAGACCGAGTAGGATTGCGAAGATGAACAATGACGGGGTGCGTGACATGTTCATGATCAATTCCCTCCACTCCAATGGTGTATTCGCACTTCACTCAGTTCCCAAAGGTCTCTTTGATAGGCATTTCCTCCCGTGTTGCGGTTGGTGAAAGCCCCGGTCGCATGGACGTCCGAGGGGCGCGTTACGGTTCGCCTGTTCTATGACTTTAACTGCCTGAAACGATCGGCGCAGGGGCCGACGGACACTGGTGTGTGACTCAGGCGGTCTGGGCTGCGGGTGACAGGCGGATAATGGCGCCTTTGCAGCAGTTCAGCACCAGATTGGCCATCTTGCCGGAATCGGCGTCCACAGGAATTGCGCCTCGGCAACGGGCTTTTTCCAGGAGGTGGCAATGAGATCGGTGATGACCGAGAAATATTTCTCGATCCTGCGCCGGAATACCGAGATCGTTTTAGCCCTGCTCCAACAGCATGGCCATCCCGACTTCCACCAAGCGCTGTTTTGGTTCTGTGCGCCATTGGTTTCGGCATCCTGGTCAGTGAATGAAGATAGACCGACCGCTTTGTTCCTTTGAACAATCATAGTAGCCGAAGCAAGTCCGTCAAGGCGCGTTCATGTCGACGCCGACGGCAATCGCGGCTGAAGCTGCTCCTACGCGCCCATCGCGCTCCGCGCCGCACGCCTCGTTTTCAGCATCTCCTCCACCAGCGGCCCGCAGATCACGTTCAGCGCCAGACGCAGTTCGCCGCCCGGCACCACCACCGTGCTGGGCCGGCTCATGTAGGAACCAGGCAGGCGCCGCAGCATGTCGGGAAAGTCGTGCCGCTTGCGATCGCGGAAGTGGATCACCAGCACCGATTCGTCCGGCGACGGCACCTCGCGCGCGATGAACGGATTCGACGTATCCACCAGCGGCACGCGCTGGATGTTGATGTCGGTGAGGCCGAACTGCGGCACGATGTAATGGATGTAGTCGTCCATGCGGCGCAGGATGGTTTCCAACGAGTTGTCCGGCGTGCAGTAGCCCTTGGCGCAGTCCCGGTGGATCTTCTGTATCCATTCCAGGTTGATGGCCGGGACGATGCCGATCAGCAGGTCGACATGTTGCGCCACGTCGATGCCCGGGCGGCCGACGCGGCGGTCAATGTCAGGCGGGAAGTGGCGCGCGTCGACCTGCCGCCGCGTCCACGTGTTGGCGACGACACCGCCGTGCTGACCCTCGTAGAACAACAGATCGCCGCCGTCGGCGAGCGGCCGCCAAGCGGTGAACTCGCCAGGCGCCACATCCAGCCGCGTCGCGTGTGTTGCGTTGTGCGCGTACTCGCGCAAGACGCCGCCACCGGTCTCGCCATAGGTGCGGAAAAAGGTTTCCAGCTCGGGGAAGTGGTTGCAATCGGGGCCGAACCAGGACACGCGCCGGTCGCTATTGCGCGCTTCGCCCACCAGCGCTTCGAACTGGCGGTCGGTATAGCGTCGGAAGCCATCGCCATGCACGATGGCCGGATGCGCATCGAGGCGCCGGAACAGATCCTTGAAGGCATGGCGCACGGTGGAAAGCCCGGCGCCGGCGACGCCGGTCACGGCAACGATGGGATGCAGCTGGGACATCGACGAAATTCCTCCCCTTAACGGCTCGACGGAGAGTGGGAAGAATACCTCGCCAGGCGCGCTTGTCGCCGAGGCGCGCGGCGGTAAGTGGCGCTACCTGGTGCGGTGGCTCGCGCGAACCCTAGCCCAACCGCGCTGAGCGCCACCCTATCGACATCTTCCTGGCCTCTCTGGCACGCGATCACGCTGAGCGCGCAGTCGGGTTGGACCTGGAGTTCATCTTTCCTAGACTCAAGTTTCCGTACCTTGTGGGAGGTTTCGATCATGCAATCCACCTTTGGTGCCATGCTTCCGGACGCAACCTCAGCGTTGCGCTTTCGGTCCCTTCGTCGGCGACCACTTGGGTGTCGTGGAATGGCCGCCACGGTAGTGCTGGCAGGCGCCTTCGTCTTGGCAGGTTGTGGCGGTGGAAGCTCGGTGGACGAGCAAGCGGAGGAACGACCCTTTGACATGACGGCGGCCGACGTCGTCTTGGACTGGGGCATCACCATGTTCCAAGAGGAACCCTGTAGCGGGAATAAGATGGCCGGTGGTGCGATCAGCGGCACCGCGGACTTCGTGGGGATCGGAACCCTCTCCGTCGAGATGTCCTCTGCTTGGGACATCGGCAACCTGCTAGACGATGCCGAGAAGGAGTTTGAGCCGGTGAGCGACGCCGCCCCCGAAGACGGGCCGGCCGCTCCGGTCCTGGGGCAAGACGACTACCCGTACGCCTTCAACTTCGACCCTTTCACCCAGCAATGCGCCGTCCCCGTGGTGAGCGCGACGGGAGACGTGTTGTTTACAGCGGCAGACGGCGACGAGTTGTATGGCCTCGTCATCGGCGGCGAGACGTACCGGCTCGACTTCGTCATAGAGGGTGATGGCATCGAGACCTTCGCGA
This sequence comes from Trueperaceae bacterium, assembly GCA_007122815.1. GTDB lineage: Bacteria > Deinococcota > Deinococci > Deinococcales > Trueperaceae > CSSed10-48. Next base: position 2,608 of record SKSV01000150.1, read on the forward strand.
TCGTCGAGTTCGCCGGCGGCACCGGCCGGTTCGACGACGCGACCGGTTCCTTCGTCGTGCACACCATTTTCCGGTTTGACTTCACCACCGACCAGTTCGTGCTCGATCTCGCCGAGGTGTTGCCGGGCGGCACGGTCCGGTACTGACCGATCGATCGGCGATGTCGGATCGACCCCGTACGAACGCTGTCGCCATCGTCGGGATGAGCTGCCGCTTCCCGGGCGGCGCGGACACACCCGAGCGGTTCTGGGCGCTGCTCCGTGATGGCATCGACGCCATCACGGAGGTCCCGCCCGAACGCTTCGACCTCGCCGACCACTACGATCCGGACCCGGCCGCACCGGGGAAGATCTACGCCCGGCATGGCGGCTTCGTCGAGCGGATCGACGAGTTCGACGCCGCCTTCTTCGGCATCGCACCGCGCGAGGCGCGGCGGATCGACCCACAGCAGCGACTCCTGCTCGAGGTGGCGTGGGAGGCGTTGGAAGACGCCGGCCAGCCGCCGGACGCGCTGGCTGGATCGAACACCGCCGTCGTCGTCGGCATCGCGAGTCACGACTACATCGACGCGCAGGCCCTCGCGGCCAACCGTGAGCGGATCGACGCGCACGTGAACGCGGGCTCGGCCGCGTCGATCGCCGCGAACCGCGTCTCTTACGTCCTCGACCTGCACGGCCCCAGCTTCGCGGTCGACACGGCATGCTCGTCGTCGCTCACGGCGGTGCACCTGGCCGTCCGCAGCCTGCGGGCCGGCGAGGTGGACGTAGCGATCGTCGGCGGCGTCGGTGCCCTGCTGGTCCCGGAGGTGACGATCGGCTTCTGCAAGGCGTCGATGCTCTCACCGGACGGGCGCTGCCATGCGTTCGACGAGCGAGCCAACGGGTACGTTCGGAGCGAAGGCGCCGGAGCGGTGGTGATGAAGCCGCTCGCGCGGGCCCTCGAGGACGGTGACCCGATCCGCGCCGTGCTCCTGGGCAGCGCCGCCAACCAGGATGGGCGCACCACCGGCATCAGCGTCCCCAGCGCGAACGCTCAGGAAGCGATGATCCGCCGCGCCCTGCGCGACGCGGAGGTCGATCCGCTGGACGTGGGGTACGTCGAGGCACACGGGACCGGCACTGCGGTCGGCGACCCGATCGAGGCGGCGGCGATCGGCAGCGTGCTCGGTGCCGGCCGAGGGCCCGACGAGCCGTGCGTGATCGGCTCGGTCAAGACGAACCTCGGCCACCTCGAGGCGGCCTCCGGCATCGCCGGGCTGATCAAGGCCGCGCTGATGGTCGAGCACCGCGAGATCCCCGCCAGTCTGCACTTCGCGCGGCCGAACCCTGCGATCGACTTCGACGCGCTGCGACTGCGGGTCCCGACGTCGCTCGAGCCCTGGCCGGCGCGTGCCACGCGCACCGTGGTGGGCGTCAACTCGTTCGGCTTCGGTGGCGCCAACGCTCACGTCGTGCTCGACGCGCCGCCGGAACGTTCGGCGGACGCCACTGGACGTCGCAGATCGCACCGCGGCGGTGAGCGTCGGCCGCGCGTGTTGCCGCTCTCGGCACGCGCTCCCCAGGCGCTGCGCGCGCTGGCGAGCCGGCATGCCCAGCGGCTGTCCGAGGCGACGCCGGCCGCGCTGCACGACCACTGCTACACCGCCGCGGTGCGCCGCAGCCACCACGCCGAGCGTCTGGCGCTCGTCGCCGACACGCCCGATGGCTTCGCGCGAGGGCTGGAGGCGTACCTCGCAGATGCATCGCACCCCGGGCTCGTCGCAGGGAACGCCGCGACTGGAGCGGACCCGAAGCTCGCGTTCGTGTTCACGGGCATGGGGCCGCAGGCTGCGCGAATGGGTACGCGGCTCTACGAGCACGAGCCGGCCTACCGCGACGTGCTCGACGAGGTCGAGCGCCTGCTCTGGCCGCTCGCCGGCTGGTCGCTGCTCGACGAACTCGCCACAGACGAGGCCGCGTCGCGGGTGCACGAGGCCCGCATCGCGCACGTCGCCAACTTCGCGTTGCAGATGGCCACGGCGGCGCTGTGGCGCGCGTGGGGCGTCACCCCCGACGCCGTGGTGGGGCACAGCTCGGGCGAGATGGCCGCCGCCTGCGTCGCTGGTGCCCTGTCGCTCGAGGACGGCGTGCGCCTCGCCTACCATCGCGGTCGACTGCAACAGCGCCTCACGGGTGCCGGGCGCATGCTGGCGGCCGCGCTCACGTCCGCCGAGGCCGAGCACGCCATCGCAGGCGAAGAGGATCGCGTGTCGCTCGCCGCCATCAACGCGCCGAGTTCGGTCACCCTCTCGGGTGCCACGGACGTCCTGGAACGCATCGCGGGACGGCTCGAGGCAGATGGTCGCTTCGTGCGCTTCCTCCCCGTCGAGGTTCCGTACCACGCGCCTCAGATGGAGCCGCTGCGCGACGAGTTCCTCGCGGCGATCGCCGACATCGCGCCACGCGAGCCCGACCTGCCGTTCGCGCTCGAGGTCACCGGTTCATGGTGGGACGGCGAGCACCTCGACGCGGCCTACTGGTGGCGCAACGTCCGCGAGCCGGTGCGCTTCGCCGACGCGGTCGGCCGCCTGCTCGAGGCGGGCTGCGGGCACTTCGTCGAGGTCGGTCCACACCCGGTCCTCGCGCCCGCCATCGCGGAGTGCGGCGCCGCACGCGGCGCGGCGCTCACGCTGCTGCCGAGCCTCCGCCGCGGCGAGGACGACCGACACGTCATGCTCACGTCGCTGGCCACGCTCTACGCCGGTGGCAGGGACGTGGACTGGGCTGGTGTCCACCCGACGGGCACCGTCGTGCCGTTGCCCACCTACCCGTGGCAACGCGAATCGCACTGGTTCGACAGCGGCGAGTCCACGGCCTCTCCTCGACCTCGCTCCGCCGGGGTCGACTCCGGTCACCCGCTGCTCGGGCGTCGCCTCTCCTCCCCGCGGCCGACGTGGGAGACGACCTTCGACGACCCGCGCACGACGTTCC
>SKSV01000346.1 GCA_007122815.1 Trueperaceae bacterium
CAGCGGGAAGGCCGCCACGATGGAGAAGGTGAGCGCCATGGCGGAGAGCTGCAGCGTCACCGGTAGGCGCCCCAGGATCTCATCGGCCACCGGGCGCCCGGTCCAGACGCTGCGGCCGAGGTCGCCCTGCAGCACGCCGCCGAGCCACTGCGCGTACTGCTGGTGGAGCGGCAGGTGCAGGCCGAGTTGCTGGCGCAGGGCCTCGACTCGTTCGGGAGTGATGTCGATGTTCGCGCCGAGCATTATGGCGACCGCGTCGCCCGGTATCAGGCGCAGCATCATGAAGATGAGCACCGAGACGCCGAACAGCACGAAGACGAGGTCCAGCAGGCGGCGGACGACGTACGTGGTCATGTCTTCCTCAGCGCGAGCGCCGACCCGCCTCACTGGGCGGGCGGGCCGGCGCGACTCGGAAGGGGATCAGCGCACGGTGGCGTTGCGCAAGTAGCGGAGGTTCCGGGTGGCGATCTGCTGGAAGCCCTCGACTTCGGCGCGGTGAGCGCTGAAGAGCGTGCCGTGGTTGACGTGGGCGATCGGGCCTTCACAGGCGAGTGCGCGTTGAAGCTCGTGGTAGATGGACTGGCGCGCGCTCATGTCGGAGGTCGTGCGGCCGATCTCGAGCAGCTCGTCGACCTCGGCGTCGCTGTAGAGGAAGACGTTCGTCGAGCCTCCGGTGATGAAGGTGCGGTGGAGGTAACCGTCCGGGTCGATGCTCCCGCCGTTGAGGCTCACGAACGCATCGAAGTTCGAGTTCTGCCAATCCTGGACGAATGTGCCGAACTCGGCTACGTTCACCTCGACGTCGAGGCCTACGCGCTCGAGCTGCGCTTGGAGCACCTGTGCCGTGTCGGCGACGTCGCGGCGGGTGCCGAAGGTCAGGATGGTGAAGGAGAAGCCGTCGGAGTACCCGGCTTCGGCGAGGAGCTGACGGGCCCTCTCGGGGTCGTGCGCGTAGCACGGGAAGCTCTCGGTGGGCAGCGCCCAGTCAGCGAGGGCGTCGGAGAGGGGTCCGGCGGGGACGGCGTTGCCGAGGAAGACCGCGTCGACAGCTTCCTCGCGGTCTATGGCGAGGTTGATCGCGTAGCGCACGCGGGGGTCGTCGAAGGGTTCGCGGGTGACGTTCATGCCGAGCAGCGTGTAGGCGAGGCCCGGGACCTCCAGGACCATCACGTTCGGAGCGGCCTGCAAGACGGTGGCGGTGGCCGGGTCGACGTCCGGAAGCAGGTGGTAGGTGCCGGTGCGCAGGCCCGCGGCGCGCGTCGAGCCCTCGGGAACGATGTTGAAGCGTAGCTCTGCTACGCCGGGCTCACCATCGCGGTAATAGTCCGGGTTCGCTTCGAGGCGCAAGTAGGTGTCGGGCACGACCTCGACGAGCTGGAAGGGGCCGGTGCCGACCATCACCTGCTGGAGGTCGCCGTGCTCCTGAACCGCCTCTTGCGGCACCACGTACAGGAACTCCATGTTCGACAGGAACGGCGCGAACGGCTCGGCCAACGTGAAGACCACCGTGTGACCGTCCGGCGCCTCGACTGCTGCGACCTGGTCGAAGCGGCTCGCGTACGGCGATCCCGTTTCGGGGTCGAGGATACGCTCGAGCGAGTAGACGACGTCCGCGGACGTGAAGGGACGCCCGTTGTGGAACACGACGTCGCGGCGGAGGTCGAAGGTGTAGACGAGGCCATCGTCGCTGACCTCGTAGGACACCGCGAGCGCGGGGTCGAGTTGCAGGTCGGCGTTGATCTCGAGGAGGCCGTCGTAAACCTGGTGGACCACCGCAAGGCTGGCGAACGCGGTGACCTTGTGGGGGTCCAATCCGACGGGCGACTGGTCCACGGCCAGCTCCAACGTTCCCGTCTGTGCCCAGGCGAGGCCGAACGAAGCGAGGAGAAGGACTGTGATTCGGGTCATTGATTCCTCCTTAACATCATTCTGTCGGTACTAGGAGCGTGGTAACCGCCTCTGCGGCAGCGCCACCCTTGGCGTTGTACCTGAACACCGAACGTACCACTCCTAGATCATATGGGTCGACCGTGGTATCTTCCGGCGATGCTCCTGCCAGACGCAGCTCTCACCGCTTTGAGGGACGGCGTCGCGAATGGGGCCACGACGGGCGGCGTTGCGGCCATCATAGACTCCGACGGCCTGCAGGACGTGAGCGCGGCGGGGGCGCTCCGACACGGCGGCGAGCCCGTCACCACGGCGACGCGCTTCGACCTCGCCTCGCTGACCAAGGTGTTGGCGACACTCCCGTGCGTGTTGCGGCTCGTCGACGAGGGCCAGCTTTCACTCGAGCAGCACGTTGGCCAGCACTTCTCGAACGCCGGCTGGTTCCAGGCCCCGAGCCTGGCGGACGCCACGGTGTGGCAGCTGCTCACGCACACTGCGGGCTTGCCGGCTTGGGAGCCCTTCTTCGCCCGCGTCTCAGACCGCAGCACCGCCCTCGCCGCGCTCCTTCTGTCGCAGCTGCGAGAGCCGGGGAAGATGGTCTACAGCGACGCGGGCTTCATGCTGCTGGGCGCCCTGGTGGAGCGTGTCCGTCGTCGTCGCCTCGACGCCGTCGCGCGGGAGCTGGTGTTCGAGCCGCTCGGCATGGGCGCGACGAGCTACGGACCCATCGATGAGCCCGACGTCGCCGTCACGGAGGATTGCGGTTGGCGCGGGCGGCTCTTGAAGGGTGAAGTGCACGATGAGAACGCCACCGTTTGGGACGGTGTCGCGGGACACGCGGGGCTCTTCGGTGACGCGAGCGACCTGGCGAGCTACGCGGCCGCGTGGTTGCGGCTCGATCCGGTCCTGGGGTCCCCAGAGCTGCTGCGCGAAGCGATCTCACCCCAGGTGAGCGGTGACGACGGTAGCGTGCGCGGCCTGGGCTGGCTGCTTGCCCATCCCGGGGTCTTCGCCGGCAGCGGTTCGCGTGGGTTCGGTCATACTGGCTTCACGGGCACCTCGATGTGGGTCGACCCGGAGGCAGGTGTGGCTTCTGTGTTGCTGACGAACTGCGTACACCCGCACAGGTCGAGGCGTGAGGGCATCATCGCGCTTCGGAGGAGCTTTCACTCGCGCGCCCACGGGGTCATCGCATGAACGGCGCCCGGGGACCCACCTGGCCTGGTGCTGCCGAGCCCCCCGGTCCCCTGCGGGTCCTCGCGCTCATGAGCGGCACCTCGCTAGACGGCATGGACCTGGTCCTCGCGCGCCTGAAGAGCGACGGACCGCGCGTCACGGCCGAGGTGCTCGAGCGCGCCTCGCACGCCTACGCGCCCGAGTTGAGCCAGCGGTTGTCACAGGCTCTCGAGGAGGAGGCGGTGGGCGTGCGAGAGCTGACGCAACTCCACGCCGAGATCGGCCACGCGTACGCTCGAGCTTGCGGCGCCGTTACCGACAGGTTCGAGGTCGACCTGGTGGCGCTCTCGGGGCAGAACGTCTACCACGTACCGCGCGTCGACCTGGAGCGCGGCTGGCGCACGCCCGCCACGCTGCAGCTGGGCGAGGCTTCGATCGTGCTGGAGCGCTGCCGCGTCCCGGTAGCCTGCGACTTCCGGCAGTCGGACGTGGCGGCGGGCGGGCAGGGCGCCCCGCTGGTTGCGGCTGGCGACCTGGCACTGTTCCAGCGCCCGGGCGTAGCGCGAGCCGTGCACAACGTCGGCGGGATAGCCAACCTCACCTGGCTCCCGCCGACCTTCGAGCCCGACTCGGTCATCGCCTTCGACACGGGTCCCGGCAACTGCCTGATCGACGAAGCCGTGAAGCACGTCAGCGGGGCCTCCTTCGATGAGGGCGGCCGTCTCGCCGCGACGGGCTCCGTCGATCGAGACCTCCTGGAGCGCCTGCTGGCGCACCCGTACCTGGAGCTCGCCTACCCGAAGACCACCGGCCGCGAGCTCTTCTCGCTCAGCCGCGTCGAGCAGGACCTGGCGCTCGACCTGCGGCGGGTTCCGGGGGCCGACCTGGTCGCCACGCTCACTGCATTCACGGCACAGAGCATGGTGGCTGGCTACCGGCAACTGAGCCACCTGCCGCTCGGCGAGGTGCTGCTCGCCGGAGGGGGTTCGGCTAACGCGACCCTGGTGGGCATGCTGCGTGAGCGCCTCGACGTGCCAGTGCACACCTTCGAGGACGTAGGCATGGTCTCCAAAGACCGCGAGGCACTGGCCTTCGCGGTGATGGCCTACCTCGGCTACCACGGCCGGGCGGGCACCCTCCCGCACGCGACGGGAGCGAACCGCGCGGTCGTCGCTGGGAAGTACCTCTGGCCACATGCGCTCGACGCGTGGCACCCGCCTGCGCCGCAGGGACGAGGGACGGAGTGACAGAGACGGTCGACCCCAGGTACGCGGACTTCGACGAGTGGCCGATGGAGCAGCGCCTGCGCACCTTGGTCGAGGCGAACGAGCGCGCGGTAGAGGCCGTGGCGAAGGCATTGCCCGAGCTCACTCGTGCCGCGGACGGTATCGCCGCACGGCTGGTCGACGGAGGGCGCCTGGCTTACGCCGGCGCGGGCACGTCTGGGCGCTTGTCGCTTCAGGACGCGGCGGAGCTGCCTCCTACCTTCGACTTCGAGCGCACGGTGGTGCTGTTGGCCGGCGGCTCGGAGGCCGGTACGAGCTCTCGAGAGGGCGCCGAGGACGAGACCGTGAGCGCACGCGCCGGGGTGGACGACGCCGGCCTGGGTGAAGGTGACGCGCTGGTGGGACTCGCCGCCAGCGGTCGTACTCCTTACACGGTCGCAGCGGTGCAGCGCGCTCGCGAGCGCGGCGCCTTCACGGTCGGGATCGCCAACAACGCGGGCACGCCGCTGCTGGCCGCAGCCGAGGTCGGCGTGCTGCTGGACACCGGTCCAGAGGTCGTGGCGGGTTCCACCAGGATGGTGGCGGGCACTGCGCAGAAGATCGCCCTCAACGCGCTCTCCACGGCGCCGATGGTGGAGCTCGGGAGGTTGCACGGCAACCTGATGGTGGCGATGAGGCCCTCGAACGCGAAGTTGAGGAGGAGAGCGGCGGAGATCGTGGCGGCTTCGGTCGGGGTCGAACTGGAGGTCGCGGAGCGGGGACTCGAGGCATGTGCTGGCGACATCCGCTGCGCGATCGTGCACTTGCTAACGGGACTCGATCCGGACGCGTCCTCAGCCCTCCTTGCTCGTCACGGGGGGCGCACGAAGCACGCGCTATCGCTGCACCGGAGGAGCGGGGCGAGCTGACTTCGTGCTCGAGTTTGCCGGGCCCCTCAGCCAGCTGCCATCCTGATCCGGCCCCTGCCGGCGGTCTTCGCTGCGAACATCGCGTCGTCCGCAGCCTTGAGGAGCTGCTCCGGCGTTTCGGCGTCATCGGGGAACAGCGCCACACCGACGCTGGCGCCGATGCGTAGCTGCAGGCCAGCGACCTCGAAGGGCGCATCGAAGACCGCTAGGAGCTTGCTGGCGACGTCCTGAGCGTCGACCGCCAGGACCGGGTCCTCGATGAGGACCACGAACTCGTCGCCGCCGACGCGCGCGACCGTGTCCTCCTTGCGCAGTGCCTTGCGCAGCCGCGCCGCGATCTCCTCGAGCATGACGTCACCCACCGCGTGGC
>SKSV01000035.1 GCA_007122815.1 Trueperaceae bacterium
AGACGCGGCAGCGCGACAAGAACGCGGCGTGAACGAGGCCGCGCGAAGGAGGGAGGAGGCAACGCCGACATTGCTGAGTTGCTTATCATCACATCAGGAAGTCGTGCCCCTATGAGCCTACTCACCGCCGCCACCTTCGCGCCAAGTCGCCCACACGGGAGGACCGCATGAAGCGTTCGCCAACCAAGTCCGAGCCCTCAGCGCAGCAAGGGGCGCCGGCTCCCTCCGCGCGCGAGTATTACGAGCGGCTCGCTGCCGAAGCCGACGCACACATGGATCGCCTGGAGGCGCAGGAGCCCCTCAAGGAGACCACCCTCGAGACGTTGCTCAAGCGGCGGGGCGTGACACGCCGCGAGTTCCTCAAGATGGTCGCGGTCACCACGGCGGCTCTGTCGCTGCCCTCTATCTTCGATCTGCGCGTCGCGCGCGCGGCCGAGCTCGCCACCCGCCTTCCCGTCATCTGGCAGGAGCTGCAGTCCTGCACCGGGAACAGCATGGCCCTCATACGCAACAACAACCCTGGGATCGACGCGCTGCTCCTCGACCTGATCAGCCTGGAGTACTCCGAGGTGCTGATGGCGCCCTCGGGCCAAGCCGCGGAGGACGTGCTCGAGGCAGCCATCGAGCGTTACGACGGCCAGTACATAGCGGTCTTCGAAGGCTCGGTCCCGGTGGCTGACGACGGAAACTACCTGACCATCGGACCGGCCGGGCACACCGGCGTCGAGATCGTCGAGCACATCGCGCAGCATGCCGCCGCCATCGTCGCAGCCGGCACCTGCGCCGCCTACGGAGGCATCCCCGCGGCGCGGCCGAACCCGACAGCGGCGCTCGGCATCGCCGACTTCCTCAACACCCGCCGCATCAACAAGCCGGTGGTCAACCTGCCGGCTTGCCCCGTTTCGAGCACCAACGTTGTCGGCACGATCCTCGAGTACACGATGTTCGGCCGGTTGCCGCAGCTCGACGCCTTCGGGCGCCCGCTGTGGGCTTACCGCGACCGCATCCACGACAAGTGCGAGCGATACGCCCACTTCGATGCCGGCGAGTTCGTCGAAGGCTGGAACGACCAGGAGGGCCTCAAGCTCGGCCTCTGCCTCTTCAAGGTCGGCTGCAAGGGCCCGATGGCGTACAACAACTGCGGCGTGGTGCGCTACAACGACGCCGCCTCATGGCCAATCATGGCCGGTCACGGCTGCATAGGCTGCAGCGAGCCCGGCTTCTGGGACGAGTTGACACCTTTCGAGGAGCCTCTTCCCGGAGGCCGGCGGCAATACCGCCGCATGGAGTAGCGTTGCCTGTTGCAACCATCACGAGACCTCAAGACCGGGGCCGTGCGGTCTGGCCCGAGCGGACTTGGCACACGTTTCCTGCACTACCCAAGGGCACGAAAGCCTCGGCCCAAGGGTGCTTACCGCCCGGCAGACCGCGGTAGACTATGGATTCATGAGCACGTCCCTTATGAACCGATCGGTCAAGGTGCTGGATACGCTCTTGGCCGGCAACGAACGCTACTCCCGGGACGAACCCCGGCATCCCCACCTCGATCGCGGGACCCGCGCGACGCTGTGCGCGGGACAGCACCCGATAGCCGCAGTGCTCGCCTGTTCGGACTCGCGGGTGCCCCCTACCTTGGTGCTCGACCAAGGGCTCGGCGACCTCTTCGTAGTGCGCAACGCGGGCCAGATCCTGAGCCCCGACGCGCTCGCAAGCCTGGAGTACGCGGTCCTGGAGCTAGATGTCCCGCTGATCGTCGTGCTTGGCCACGAAGGATGCGGCGCGGTCGGTGCCGCCAGCGCGGCTTTCGGCGGCGACACGATCCCTGAAGGGCACCTCGTGCAAGTGCTGGCGCCGCTCGCTCCAGCCGTGGCGGTGGCGGCGAAGCGTACGGCTGACGCCAAGCCAGAGGACTTGGCCGACGTCGCGGGCCGAGTCCACCTCGGCATGACCGTAGCGGCGCTGCAGCGTGCTGAGCCGATCGTGGCGCGCCGCCTCGCCGAAGGGCGCCTAGCGGTGGTGGGTCTTCGCTACGAGCTCGAGAGCGGCTTGGTTAGACCGCAGGAGGAGTAGCAGAGGACGGCGTGGGAGAGGCCGCGGTAGGTAAGACTTCTCGCCGTGGCGCTCAACGCAGCGAGGCGATCAGCGTCCGCAGCGCAGGTGAGGAGATCTCGCCGACGTGCACGTCCACCATGCGCCCATCGGCGTCGAAGGTGAAGGTGGTCGGCAGGCCGACCACCCCCAGCGCGCTGCCGACCGCACCTGCCGGATCGAGCAGCACCCCGTCGCTCGGGAACCCTGCGGCCTCTAGGTAGGCGCGCACCTGAGAGTCGGTCTCGCGCTGGTTGACGAGGAGCACCGCCACCTCGCTCTCGCTCGCGAGGACCTCGAAGAACACCGGCAACTCGCGCCGGCAAGGCGGGCACCAGGTCGCCCAGACGTTCACGACCGCGGGTCGGCCCAGGTCGTCGAGCGCGACCGGCGTACCGTCGAGGCCAATGAGCGTCACGGCCGGTAGCGATGCATCGATCGACTGCTGCGAGGACGTCAGGATGCCCGTGGCGAACCACCAGGTGGCCACCGCGAGCACTCCCAGCGTCGGCGCGACGCGCCGTATCTCAGCCGAGCGGTAGGCGTGCCAGAGGGTGACAGCCGCCCCCGCCGCGACGCCCCACCAGGGCGCGAAGCCCCCTTGCCAGATCGCGAACACGGCCCCCGGTTCGGCCAAGTAGAAGTCGAGGTGGGAGAGCACGAAACCGACGCGCGCGAACACGAAGGTCAGCGCTGCGGTCTGCCAGCCCCACGCCGCCGCCTCGGGCCGCCCGCGTCGCGCGACCACTTCGGCCCCGAGGAGCAACACCGCGAAGCCCAGCGCAGCCAACGCCCGGTCGAGCGGCAGCACCAGCGGGCCGAGGGTCAACGCGCCCATGGTTCCTCGATGGGGCGGCTGCAGAGCGAGAGGATCGACATCGCGGCATCATACCCCGCGGGGGTACGCCGCGGCGAAGCGCCGCGCTCAATCGGCGCTGATCAGGCGCATCTCGACCTGGTCGCGGCCGCTGCCGTAGCGGCTGAAGCACGGGACGGGCAGGCCTTCGGCTACGGCGAACTCGAAGGAATCGTCGCCGCCGTCGAGTTCCAAGCGCATCACCACGCAGGTGTGGCCCGCGACCACCTCCTCGCGCTCCATGAACAGGGAGCCGAAGCCCATGACCCGCAGCGGCTCCTCCCGCACGCGCACCTCCTCGTTCCCGAGGAGCATCGGGAGCATCATGTAGCTGGGCCCGAACACGAGCATGGGGCCGAGCCCGAACATGCCTAGTGTCTGGCCGCCGAACATCGCGTTGCCGAGGTCGGCCTGGCGCACGCCCTTCTGCTCGAAGCGCATCACGGTGCTGACGTGGAAGCCGTCGTCGCGATCGAGCATGGTGACCTCGAGGGTGGTGACGGGAGCGTCGCCGGTGCGGATCTCGATGGTGTAGCGCTGGTCGCCGGGCCCGAACTCGAACGGTGCCCACTGGAACGCGAACGCGCTCGTCAGGGCGAGCGTGGTGAGGGTAACGATGCTCACGCGGACTAGGTGAGAGAACATGCGGCACCTCCATGCCATGGGAACGCGCGGCAACCTCACGTGGTCGGACGCCGCCTCGAGTGTAGCAACGCCGACACGTGATGCCGCGGCGACGGCATGTCAACGCACCGGCGACCGGCTGAACGACCGTGAGTCAGCCGGCAAAGTAGGCTGAGCAGCAAGCAGCTCGCCACTCAGGGCCGGCGAGCCAGGAGGTAGGATGCGTCTCTCACGAACGGCCTCATGGGCCACCGCTGGTCTTGCCCTGCTCTGCGTCGCTGCGCTCTCGGCGTGCGAGGCCGACCCCGGACTAGACCACGGACGGCTCGCGACGATCGCTGGGCGGCTCATCATCGGTAGCGATACCATCGCGTTCTCCAGACCCATCCCCGCTGCGCAAGACCTGTCCACGGGGGCGCTACCTGAGGTACGCCCGTACGTGCCCGGTGAGCTGATCGTCGCCTTCTCCGACCACACCAGGAGCGCCGCGATGACCCGCCTCCGAGTCGGAGGCGTCGAGCTCACCGCCGTCAGGGAGCTGGCGCTCCCGAACACGCACCTGTTCGCGCTGGCGGCCGGGGATGCAGTGGAGGTGGCGCGCGCGCTGAGCGCTCGGCCGGATGTCAGGTACGCCCACCCCAACTACCTGCTCGAGGCCTTCAGGATCCCGAACGACGAGCACTACGCCCTCCAGTGGAGCTTGCCCGCGATCGACCTGCCCGCAGCATGGAGTCGCACCGTGGGAGACGCTCGAACCGTCGTCGCGGTGGTGGACTCCGGGATCCTGTACGACTCCGCGGACGCCTCGCGGAGCCACCCGGACCTGGCGGGCCGGGTGCTGTCGGGTTACGACTTCATCTCCGACTGGCGCGTGGCGGGCGACGGCGACGGACGCGACCCCGATCCATACGACGAGGGTGACGTCCCGGACGGTCAGTCCACGTACCACGGCAGCCACGTCGCGGGAATCATCGCAGCTGCCACCGACAACGCCCTGGGCGTGGCGGGGGTGGACTGGCGGGCCAGCATCCTGCCGGTGCGAGTGCTCGGGCTCGCCGGCAGCGGCACGACGCTCGACGTGGTGGAGGGCGCCTTGTGGGCCGCGGGGTATCCGATCGACGGCGTCCCTTCGAACCTCAACCCTGCCCACGTGATCAACCTGAGCCTGGGGGGCCCCGGACCTTGCACGCCGTTCGAGCAGGACGCCTACGATTGGATCACCAGGCATTCTCCCCGGTCGGCGGTGGTGGTCGTGGCGGCGGGTAACGAGAACCAGAACGCGGCCGGCGTGACGCCCGCGAGCTGCCGGAGCGTGATCACGGTGGGCGCCACCGAGGCGCGTGACCGCCGCGCTCCGTACTCCAACTACGGTTCTCGCATCGACGTGATGGCGCCTGGGGGTGACCTGCTGTCGAGCTTCGCCAACCCAGGCCGGCCGGACGGCGTTCTCAGCCTCTCGAAGGAAGACGGTCCGGGCGGCGGCTTCGGATACGTGTTCCAGGAAGGCACGTCCATGGCCGCCCCGCACGTAGCAGGGGCCGTCGCTCTGATGAAGGCGCTAGACCCGGCCGTCGACCTGAACACGGCGCGCGCCGCCTTGACCGGCAGCGCTAGGAGCCTGAGCGCGACCGAGTGCGGGCGTCCCAGCGGGGCGGAGTGCGGGGCTGGGCTGATCGACGCGCCGGCTGCCTTGACGTTGGTCGCAGACGGGCCCACCGTTCCGCCGGGCGCTGGACTCTTGACTCTCGAACCGAACCCGCTCGACCTGGGCACGCGCGATGGTGAGAGGAGCGTCGTCCTGCGCAACGACGGCAACGCCTCCTTGGACTGGTCGATCCTCTACTTCGTGGCTGCTAACGACAACCCTGGCCCCATGCCAACGGGTTCGGTGTACCTGTCGGAAGGCTCGGCGGACAGCGGGGTGCTGGCCCCAGGCGCGAGCAGCAGCATCCTCGTGGGGGTCGATCGGAGCTACCTGAGCGTGCCG
>SKSV01000323.1 GCA_007122815.1 Trueperaceae bacterium
ACCACCAGCGCCTCGAGCTGGTGGAACTGCGCCTCGTGCGTGGTGTCCACGGCCTCGTTGCGGAAGACCTTGCCGGGCACGACCACCCTGAACGGCGGGGCGTGCTCCCGCATGTAACGAACCTGCATGGGGCTGGTGTGGGTGCGCAGCAGCCGCCCATCGGTGGTCCAGAAGGTGTCCTGGGTGTCGCGCGCGGGGTGCTCGGGGGGGAAGTTGAGGGCCTCGAAGTTGTGGTGGTCGTCCTCCAGCTCCGGGCCCACCACCACCTCGTAACCGAGCGCCTCGAAGACGTCCACGAGCTTGTGCATCACCTGGGTCAGCAGGTGATGCGCCCCAGCCTCCGTGCGCACGCCGGGTAACGTCACGTCCACGCGCTCGCCCTCGAGTTGCTGGCGCACGCCGTCCTCTTCGAGCGTGCGCTCGCGCTCCTCGATGGCGGTGACGATCGCCTGTTTGAGGGCGTTGACCTCCGCACCGGCGCTGCGGCGCTCCTCGGGGGGTAGCGCGCCTAACCCTTTGAGGCGCTCCGTGACCCGACCCTTACGGCCCAGCCAGTTGACTCTCGCCTGCTGCAGGGTGCGCAGGTCGGTGGCGGCTCTGATCTCCTCTAGCGCCTCTTCGAGCATCTGGGTGCCTCCTTCGGCACACGACAAGCACCGCCTCCGGCGGCAGCGGGGCGGTGCGCAGGGTAGTGGGTGGGCGCGCTCGTGTTGCTCGCCTGGCCTCAAGCCCTCCGCGAGCAACGAAATCGTGCGTGCAGCGCAGCACTCATGCGCTCGAGCATAGCCGCGTCCCGCCGGGGTGTCAACGCGAGCCTCAGGTGTTCAGGGCCTCGTCGCCGACGAACACGTCGACGTACCAGGCGCCGGCGTGCGGGATCGTGTCGGACAGCCACCCCGCGGGCAACGAAGATGCCTGCCACGCGCGCGCTTGGGCCTCGTCCTGGAAGGGGCCGACCATGCCCGGCCTGCCCGCCCAGGCGCCGGGTGCTACCGGCACGCCGAGCTCGCGACGGCGCCCGCGCACGTCGCTGACCTCACGCAGGTAGGTACCGCGAGCCTTCTGGTCGACCTCGTCAAGGAGCGCCTCCAGGCCCCGCTCGAAGGTCGCGGCCTGCGCGGGCGTCAGGCCAGGGCGCACGTAGAGGGGCACCAACCCCGCCTCGTCGACCTCGTCGCGCATCACCTCGGCCTCCGGCGCCGCCACCCAGACGAGCTGCCCTACCGTCTCGACGAGGTCCGCCTCGACCCGCAACAGGGGGGCAGGCAAGGTCACGCCGGAACTCCGATGCGCGCGGGCAGGGCGCGCGGGACGGCGACGTCCACCAACTCGAGCTCCTTGCACACCCCATCGAAGGCGTCGACCATCTCCGGGCGCGCCAGGCGCTGCGCGAGCACCCGCACGAAGCGCCGGTAATGCTCCACCCGCGCGGCTTCGCCCATGAGCCCCAGACGCCAAACCAGACCGGCGGTGGGCCCGAGCCCTCCGGCGAGGCTGATGCGGTCTTCGCTGCGCAGCTGAGCCCTCAGAGACGCGTCGTCCACCCCCGGTGGCAGGAGCACGCTCAGCACCGTGGGTAGCCGGTGGCCGTCCGCCACCGCCGCCCTGAAGCCACCTTGCTCGAGCGCCGTGAGAACGGCACGCGCCAGGCGCTCGACGCGCGCGGCGCGCACCTCCATGCCCTCGTGCAGCGCTGCGCGGATGGCCTCACCCGTCGCCCAATGCAAGTGGATCGGGACGGTGTGGTGGTACTGGCGCCCGAGCTCGCCCGGCAACCAGTAACGCTCCATGGCACCGATGTCGGCGTACCAACTCAGCACGGCCGTGCGTCGCGCCGCCACCGCCGCGAGCGCGCGCCGCGAGTACGCGACCGGCGCCAGCCCGGGCGGAGCGGAGAGGCACTTCTGCGAGCCCGTGTAAGCGTAGTCGATGCCCAGACCGGCCATCTCGAAGCGGCCCATGCCGACGGTCGTGACCGCGTCGACCGAGGTCAGGGCCTCGACCTCCTTCGCCACCGCGGCGATCTCTGCCAGCGGGTTGAGCACCCCGGTGCTGGTCTCACCGTGCACGAACGCGATGACCTTCGGCCGGCTGGCGTGCGCCGCAAGGCGCAGGGCCTCCGGGTCGAGGGGCTCGCCGGGCGGCGTGCGGACGACTTCGACGTCAGCACCGAGCCGGCGCGCCATCTCGGCCATGCGCTCGCCGAACACCCCGTTGCTGCCTATCAACACCCTCTCGCCCGGCTCGAGGAGGTTGGCCATGCCTGACTCCATGCCGAGCGAGCCGCTGCCGGCCAGTAAGCAGGTGAAGGCGTCGTCGGCAGCCCCGTAGAGGAGCCTGAGGTCGGCGACGATGGCGTCGTTGTAGGCGAACACGTCGGGGTCCATGTGACCCCTCATGGGCCAAGACAGGGCGGCGGACGCCCAGGGGTGGATCGGGGTCGGGCCGGGCGTGAGCAGTAGTACTTCGTCCATCCAGGGTCCTGCGTCCATGCCAGCTCCTCGGCCCGGCGCCCAGGGGCGCGTGGCGCTGCCTGCAGGCGCCAGAACGCGCTCCGAGGCACGCCCGGGAGTGTACCCACGTGGGCGCGCGGCCGCAAGGCCGGCGCCATCGCACCGAGCGCCCCTGCTGGTTGCGCCGCGGCACCAGCGCGTGCTGTAATGGTACGTTGCGGTGTAGCCGCAAACGAAGGAGGACCCCCCTTTCATGAACCAGAAAGATAACCAGGTCGTGGACACCCCTGCCCCGACCACCGATCCCGCCCCGGAGACCAACCACGATCAAACCCCCACTGCGGTAGCTGAGCAGGGTGAACAGAACGCAGAGGCATCGACGGAAGCCCCGGGGTCCGAATCACCGATCGGTCAGAAGTCCGAGGACGAGATGACGCTCGGCCAGCAGGCCGAAGACGAGGCCGTCGACCAGAAGGCCGACGACGATGCGCTGGTCGGTCAACAGGCCGAAGACGAGGCCGACGGCCAGCAAGCCGACCGCGACGCGCTGGTCGGTCAACAAGCCGAAGACGAGGCCGTCGACCAGAAGGCCGACCACGACGCGCTGGTCGGTCAACAAGCCGAAGACGAGGCCGACGACCAGAAGGCGGACCACGACGCGCTGGTCGGTCAACTGGCCGAAGACGAGGCCGACGGCCGCAAGGCCGACAACGATGCGCTGGTCGGTCAACAGGCCGACGGCCGCAAGGCCGACGACGAGATGACGATGGAAGACGTGATGGCGGCGTCCGACGAACAGTTGGCGCGCAAGCCGGTCCATCGTGGGATGATCGTGAACGGCGAGGTCATCATGCTCACGCAGGACGGCATAGTCGTCGACGTGGGCGCGAAGATCGAAGGCCTCTTGCCTTACAACCAGATCTTCGAGCACGACAGCAAGCTCGAGGAAGCCCAGGAGTACTTCAAGCCGGGCGACCCGATAATGGTCTACGTGGTGCGTTCCGACGTGCCGAACAACACCATCGTCCTCTCCAAGCGCCGCGCCGACGCGGAGCGCGCGTGGAACCTCCTGCAGGAGATCCACGAGAAGGAGAAGCCGGTAGAGGTCGAGATCATCGAGAAGGTGCGCGGCGGCCTCGTCGCGAACCTCGGCGTACGCGCCTTCCTACCCGCCAGCCAAGTCGACGTGCGGCGTGTCAACGACCTCTCGCCCTACGTCGGGCAGCGCATGAAGGTCAAGATCATCGAGCTGAACCGGCGCCGCAACCGCGTGATCATCTCGCGCCGCGCCATCCTCGAGGTGGAGCTCGCCGGGCAGAAGGAAGAGACCCTCAAGAAGCTCGAGCCGGGCTTCAAGACCGAGGGTGAGGTCGTGGAGATCACCGATTTCGGGGTCTTCGTCAACCTCGGCGGGATCGACGGTCTCGTGCACCGCAGTGAGCTGACGCACGGGCGCTTCAACCACCCGCGAGACGTCCTCAAGGTAGGGGACAAGGTCAAGGTCGAGGTCCTCGACATGGACCTGGAGCGCGAGCGCATCAACCTCTCCATGAAGAAGCTGATGCCGAACCCGTGGGAGAACGTGCTCGCGAACTACCACATCGGCCAACGGATCGGCGGCAAGGTGACCAACCTCACGCCGTTCGGCGCGTTCGTGGAGATCGAGCCCGGCCTCGAGGGCCTCATCCACGTCTCCGAGATGAGCTGGACCAAGCGCGTCCGCCATCCCAAGGAGATCGTGGTGGACGGTGACGAGGTCGAGGCGATGATCCTCAAGATCGACACCCAACAAGAGCGCATCTCCCTAGGGTTGAGGCAGACCCAGCCCGATCCCTGGAGCAGCCTGCCGGATCGTTACCCGCCGGGCACCGAGGTCACCGGGCCCATCACGGGCCTCACCGACTTCGGCGTGTTCATGGAGATCGAAGAGGGCATCGAGGGTCTCGTGCACATCTCGGAGCTCGCGCACGAGCACATCGAGGACGTCAACGAGCACTTCAAGCGCGGTGACGAGGTCACCGCCGTGATCCTCAACATCGACCCGGTGGAGCAGCGCGCCAGCCTCTCGCGCAAGCGCCTGCTGCCGTTCACCGCTGGTGCTGGCGGTTACGACGAGGTCGGCACGGGCGCCCCCAGCGCTCGCGGCGGTGCTCCCGGCGCGCGCCGCGGTGGTCGCCGCGGTGGTCGCCGCGGTGCGGGCATCGATTACGACTACAGCTACGCAGCTGAGAGCGCCGGCCAGAAGACGACAACCAAGCTCGGCGACGTCTACGCCGACCTGTTCGCGCAGTTCGGCCTGACCGCCGACGCGCGCGAAGCAGACGAGGCCGCGAGCGAATCGAGCGCCGAGGCTGCGAGCGAGTCCAGCGGCGAGGCCGCGGCGGAGTCTGGCAGCGAGCGCGTCTCTGACGCCGCCACAGAGGTTTCGCCCGAGACCGCCGCTCCGGCAGGCGAAGCGGAACCCGGCGCCTTCGAAGCGGTGACCGGGACAGAAGAGCCCACCCCCGAGTCGGCCGCCCAACCCGCTCCGACGCCGGTAACCTCCGAGCCGCAGGGCGCCGAAGACGCCGAGCGCCACGAGGTACCGGAGCAACCAGAAGCGCAAGCCGCCGCCCCGCAGGCGCCCGATGCCGCAGCCGCGGCGGAGCCGCCCAGGGAGCAAGAGAACGCCATCGACGCGGCGGAAGCCGCGGCCATGCTGACCGCGGCGTTCCGCGACGGCAGGCGGCCCGCGAGGCCGGCCGAAGAGGCCGCGGAGCAGGCGGCTGCGGAGCCGGAGCAAGCGACCGAGGCCACCGCACCCGTCGAGCCGGACCCAGCCGTCGAGCCGGACCCAGCCGTCGCGGACGAGGACGCCAGCGCGGACGAGGACGCGAGCGCGGACGAGGATGCCAGCGCGGACGAGGGCACCGACGAGACCACCGACGAGCGCGATGAGTCGGAGGACGAGTACGCGGAGCGCGACAAGAGCTCCTAGGCGCGATCAGTTCGCAGATCGACGAGGGCCGACGCCGTTCGAGGCGTCGGCCCTACTTCGCTTGACCACGCCGCTCCAAGTGGAACCTAACAGCCGGG
>SKSV01000203.1 GCA_007122815.1 Trueperaceae bacterium
TTCGGCCGCGTGGCTGCCTTCTTGTGCTCCCCGGCGGCCTCCTACGTGACCGGCCACGTGATGATCGTGGACGGCGGCTCGGTCACAGCGCTCTAGGCGGTGCCGAGCCCGGGCAGGTTCGACGTCTGGCAGGTTCGACGTCCGGCAGGTTCGACGTCCGGCAGGCTGCAGCAGGCGCGCTAGCGCCGGTCGACCGTCATCGCACCCACCCCGCCGCTGATGCGCAACTCGATCCTCTCGCTCGCCTGCTCGAACCCCGGCGTGGTGTAGACATCGCCGTCACGCCGCCACTCGCCCTGTACCTGGGTGCGTCCGAGGCCGGTGGAGACGGTGACACGCGCCGCCGCCTCAGGCGGCAAGCGCACCGTGGCGGCGCCCACCCCGACGTCGACGCTACCCGAGTACGACCCCGCCGGGAGTCGCAACTCGGTCTCGCCTACACCTCCGCGGAAGCTCAGGTCGGTGAGCTGCACTGCGCTCAGGTCCACGCGGTTCTCGCCCACCCCCGCGTTGATGCGCAACACCAGCGGCACCTCACGCGTCAGGGACAGGTCCCATCGGCGCTGATCGCCGAGGCCCAAGGAGACACCCGGCGTGTGCTGCGAGCGCAGTTCGAGCAGCGCGCGGCCGTTCTCGCGCCCGTAACTCTGCTCCACGCTCTCGCCAGGACCCGCCTGGATGGTGCCCGTGACGAAGGCTCCGCTGCTTGCGCCTCCGTCTATGCGCACGCGACCTACGCCCAAGTCCAGCGTGACGCGCCCGGAGGCGGCTCCTTGGAGCTCGTGCTGCACGGAGATCGTTTGCGCCGAAGCGGTCGTACCGACCACCCGGCCTATACCGTCACCGGAGGCCCACAGAACCAGCGCCAGCGCGACCGCGCCGATGATGATCGGCGTCTCGTGACGCCCGCGCGTGAGCAGGTTCAGTCCCACGGCCACGAGTGCCACGGGCCAGTAGTTGAGCAAGCTGATCAGGCCGCTGAGGTTCAGCCACCCCAGGTTACCCAGGAGGAGCACTACGCCGACGGCAATCAGGACGATGGGCCAGGCGCCAGGCCCGCGTCGTGGCGGGCGGGGCTGCTGTGGGGAGGGGTTCGGGGAGCTGGGTGTGTCCGTCATGGGGGCCTCCGTGCAGCTTCGATGGTACCGCCTCCGGAGCAGCGCGACGTCGTGGCAGCCGCCCCGGTCCGCGCGGGGTAGCATGCTGGAACGCGTGAGAGGAGGCGAGCATGAGCGACACCCTGTCGGTTCGCGAACGGCGAGAGGTCGGGACGTTCCGCTCGGTGGAGTTGCGGTACTTCGGTCAGGTCAAGCTCGTCCGAGGTGAGACCTGCGGCCTCGAGATCGAAGGTGATCCGGACGTAGTGCCGAAGGTGCGCGGCGAGGTTCGTGACGGGGTGCTCGTGCTCGAGGTTGGCGAGAACTGGCTCGAGCGCCTGACCAGCGGCTTGCTACTGGTGGCCAACCGTCCTCTGCGCTTCCACGTCAGCATGCCCGAGCTCGACGCCTTGACCGTCACGGGCAGCGGTGAGATCGACGGGGCAGGCTGGTCGGGCACGCAGCTGCGGCTGCGCGTGTCGGGCCAAGGGGAGGTGCGCCTGAGCGAGCTCGCTTACGACTCCGTGGAAGCTGTCGTGAGTGGCCGCGCCGAGATGCACTTGGGGGGTAAGTGCGACGAGGCCCGCTTCAACATCTCAGGCTCGGCGGACGTGTTCGCCCCAGAGCTCCACACGAACCGAGCCGAGGTCAGGATCGCCGGCCAGGGCAACGTGGAGATGCACGTCGCGGAGAGGCTGGAGGTTCGCATAGCCGGTTTCGGTGGGGTGCGCTACCACGGCGACCCGGTGGTGAAGCAGTCGATCTCGGGGGTCGGCTCGGTGGAGCAGATAGCCTGAGCGAGAAACTCGGACGTAAGACTCCAGCGGTCTCTGAGCGCGCGTGCTAGCGTGCCTCATGCGTAACCTGCATGACAAGGTCATCGTCATCACCGGCGCCGGCGGCGCGATCGCTGGCGCCGTCGCTGACGCCTTCCAGGACGTCGGCGCGCGCCCGGTCCTGGTCGACCGCGACGAGCTGACCATCGCCGCCCGCGCCCAGTCCTACGGCACCCCCGCCATCGTCTCGGACGTGGGGTCGGCAGGGAGCGCGCGCGAGGCGGTCGCTCAGGTGCGCCAGCACTACGGCCACGTGGACGGACTAATCCACCTCGTCGGCGAGATCACCAGCGGCGAGGTCGCCGAGCTCGACGACGAGGCCTACGACGCGGTCTTCCACAGCAACGTCGGGACGCTCGTGCACACCGTCCGGGCGGTGCTGCCGGAGCTCGTCCAGCGGGAGGAAGGCTTCATCGGCGGGATCGCCAGCTTCGAAGCGTGGGGAGGAGGGGCAGCGGGCGCGGCGCTCTTCGCGGCGGCGAAGAGCGCGGTGGCGACCTTCTTGCGATCGCTCGACAGAGAGTTGCTGGGGACGGGGGTCCACGTGGGTATCTGCTTCCCCATGGGGCTGGTGGATACGCCGAGCAACCGCAAGGCGCTCGGGCGCTCGCACCGGGGCACACTGATCGACCCGAGCGTCATCGGTCGCGCGTTCGTCACGGCAGCCGCATCGGGCGCGGGTGGCCGATTGGTCGAGCTGCCCGTCTACCCTCCCACCTGATCGTGCCGCCGCGCCAGTACCGCACCCTGCTCAAGCGCGAGGAGTCGTACGCCGTGCACGCTCTGCTCTACGTCGCCGAGAACCCGGGCGCCCCGGCGGCGCGCATAGCGACCGACCTGGAGCTCCCGCGCGACTTCCTCGCCAAGGTCCTGCGGCGCCTCGGGAAGGCCGGCTTCGTGCGCAACCTCCCCGGCCGTACCGGCGGAGTCCACCTGTCCGTCGACCTCGCTGAGGTGACTCTGCTGAACGTTCTCGAAGCGGTCTCGGGGCCCTTGGTGGTGGACACTTGCCAGACACTGGAGCGCTGCCCGACCCAGAAGCGCACGGGAGAGTGCTCGCTCAACGCTGCCTGGTTAGCCGTGGGCCTGCAGGTCCGCGACGCGTTCGACGCCGTGCGGCTCGACCGGCTGGTGGCCAGCTGAACCGCTGACTCGCCGATCGGAGCTCAGCTGAAGGAGGCCACCGCGGCGGCCGTGTCGTCGAAGCGCCGTACGATCCCGTCGAAGCCGGCCATCTCGAGCACCTTGGCCACTTCCGGCGTGACCGCCGCGATCCGCAGGTCACCACCGGCCCCACGCGCGCCCTTTACGCCCGCCAGCAGGGCACGCAGCGCGGCCGAACTGGCGTAACCTACCCCGCCCAGGTCGACCACGATGCGTGGTCGTCCCGCCTCCAACTGCTGGTTCAAGGCTTCGGCGAGCCGCGCCGAGGTGACGGCGTCGACGCTCCCAGCCACCTCCACGATGGCGGCGTTGGCTTCGTTGCGGGTACTCAGGTCGAACGATCGCATACTCGGGCCTCGCTTCCGGCTGGGGTCAAGACTCGGCTACACGCTTGCGAAGCGTCAGTCGGTTGCGCTGGTCTGCACGCACGTAGTCGAGCTCGTCACTGAGACTGCGGATCAGGTGCCACCCCACCCCGCCCTCGCGCCGAGCCTGCCAGTCCTCGCTGAGTTCGGGCGCCGGGGCGTCGTCGGGCCCGAAGGGAACCCCGTCGTCCTCGAGACTCACGATCGCAACACCGTCGGCGAACTGCAGCTCGAGCGTCAGCTCGCCCGGCTCGCGCTCCGGGAAAGCGTGCAACACGACGTTTGAGCACGCTTCCTCCGCCATGAGGCGCAGCTCGCTGCGCGCCTTGGCCGGCAGCTCGTGACGGTCCGCGAGCACGTCGACCAAGGTCAGGAAGAGCGCCAGGTTGGCCGGTGTGGCGGGCTTCGTGAGTCGCAATGGGGTCGCCATGATCTCCTCTCAGGCGAGGCCGAGCAGACGCTCGGCGGTGGCTCGCAGGTCATCCGGGTCGAAGGGCTTCGTCAGGTACAGGTCGGCGCCTACCTCGGCCCCGCGCTGGCGGTCTACCTCCTGCCCCTTCGCCGTTAGCAGGACTATGGTGACACCGCTCAGTTCGGGATCGGCCTTCACCGCCGCACACACGTCGAAGCCGTTGCGGCGCGGCATCATCACGTCTAGGAAGACCACGTCAGGCCGCTCGCTGCGGATCGTCGCAAGGGCCTCCTCACCGTCCTCAGCGCTGAGCAAGCGCACGCCGACGTCCTCGAGCTCCTCGAGGCTCTGCTCGAGCAGCATGCGGATGTGAGGCTCGTCGTCGACGATCAGGAGCGTTCCCGGCATCAGACCCCCTGGCACGAGCACGCACCGCTCCACCGAGAGAGTTCCGCGGGGAGGCGGACTCGGCGATGCGGAGAGCACAGTCTAACCACAAGCGGGCGTGACGCGCCTCGCCACCAGGAACGTCGCGTCATCGAAAGCGTCGGCGGCACCCACGAAGGTAGCCAGCTCGGCTCGAAGCGACGCCACCAACTCCCCGGCGCTGTCTCCCGCGACGACGGACCGCCTCACCAACGCCTCCAGACGCTCCTCACCGTACTCACCGCCGTCGCCGGAGCGGGCCTCGGTGACACCGTCGGTGTAGAGAACCAGGGCATCGCCCGGCGCCAGCTCCACTACTCCTTCGCCGTACGGTACGTCGGCGTCCCAACCGACGAGGATGCCGGTGCGCGCGAGCGGTTCTAGCTCACCGTCCGCGCGCGCCACGAGCGGAGGGTTGTGGCCGCCGTTCGCGTAGCGGACCCTGCCGTCGGGCAGCAGCTGTGCGTGCACGAGCGTGACGAACATGCCGTCGGTAGCGTCGGCGCACAGCAGAGCGTTCGCACGCTCGAGGA
This sequence comes from Trueperaceae bacterium, assembly GCA_007122815.1. Taxonomy (GTDB): domain Bacteria; phylum Deinococcota; class Deinococci; order Deinococcales; family Trueperaceae; genus CSSed10-48. The sequence goes on from SKSV01000203.1 coordinate 4,834, forward strand.
CCTCACCGGGTCCGCGACCGTCGCCGGCGCTGGCGCGCAGCACGCTGCGCGTCAACGCCATGAACAGCGCCGCCGCCATACCCTTGTCGGCCACGTCACCGACGCTCACGTTCAGGCTACCTTCGTGCAGGGTGGCGTCGTAGAAGTCGCCCGCCACCTCACGTGCCGCGCTCCACCAGGCGGCTAGTTCCCAGCCCCCGCTAGCGGGCAGTTCGCTCGGCATCAGACGGGCCTGCACCTCGTGAGCGAGCTGCAGCTCACGCGCTAGGCGCGCCTGCTCGACGGCCTGTTGATGCATGCGCGCGTTATCGAGGTAGGTGGCCGCCTGAGCCGCGAGCGCAGCGAGGAGCTTCGCGTCGCCGGCACTGAACTCGGCGTCACCCGCGCTTCGCGTCAGCAGCACCCCACCGAGGTTGCGCTCTCCCGCCGCCAGGGGAGCCCACACCCGCAGCGCGTGTGGCGCTTCTGCCGACAGAGCAGCGCTGTCCACGACGGCACGTCCCTGCTTGGCGGAGGACCGTGCTGACGCCAGCGCGGCTCTCAGGCCGGAGTCATCCGCAGTGCTGCCCACCACGGCCGCCACCGTCTCGCCCTCCTCACCGTCCAGCACCACCACCGCGGTTCCGGCGCGCACCACACGCAGCGCCTCGTCGAGCACCTTGCGCGGCAACCCCGCCACGTCGAAA
>SKSV01000280.1 GCA_007122815.1 Trueperaceae bacterium
ACCATGACCACCTCCGGGCGCTCTGCGGGAAGCATGCCCGCGAAGGAGACCGTGTAGTCGCCGGGCACGTAGGAGTTCAACTCGACGTCGAAGACGTCGCCGGTGCCCGTCTTGCCGGCCATCGTCACACCAGAGATGGCGTTCTGCCGCAGGCTCGACGCCTCCACCGTGTACTGCATCATGTGCCGAACCGTCATCGCCACCTCGGGCGAGAGCACGCGGTGCGGAGCCGGGACGGCCTCGTCCTCCACTAGCCGCGGAGGCACGTAGAGGCCGTCGTTCGCGATGATCGTGTAAGCGGCCGCCATCTGCAAGGCGGTTGTCGCCACGGAGTGACCGATCGCGATGGTGGCGTGGTCCTGAGCGACCCAACCTTGCCAAGGGTTCAGCTGGCCGCTACGGGTGAAGGTCGAGCGCAACGGCAGGCTCTGGCCGAACCCGAAGGCCGCGAGCCAGGCGTGGAGCTCGGCGCTCTCGAAGCGGCGCGCAAGGTTGATCGTTCCACTGTTGCTCGAGTAGCGCAACACGTCGGCCACGCTCAGCCTGGGGTCGTGGGAGACCACGTCCCGGAAGGTCTTGCTGCCCACCCGCAAGTGCATGGGGGTGTCGACGATCTCCTCGGGCTGGATCCGGCCGCTCTCGAGCAGGGCCGCAACCACGAACGGCTTGATGACCGAACCCGGCTCGTAGTGCTGCAAGAAGGCCCGGTTCTGCATGGCCTCGCGCTCGGCTCTGCGCCAGTCGTTGGCGTCGAAGTTCGGGAAGGAGGCTGCGGCCAGGACCCGGCCGCTGCCCACCTCGATGATCACCGCGGCGCCGTTCTCGGCCTCGGTCTCCAGCACGCTCTCGCTCAGGTGCGCTTCGGCCGCTGCCTGCAAGGTCGGATCGATCGTCAAGGTCACGCTGTCGCCGGTCCGCAGCCTCTCGTCCAGGGTGTACTCGAGCCCCTCCAGACCGTGACGACCGTCCGGCTGGACGGCGCCGGTGAACCCCAAGAGCGGTGCGGCTAGGCTGCCGTGTGGGTACTGGCGGGCTTCTGCGGGGCCGTCCGCTAGCACCGTGCCGTCGCTGGCGAGCAGGGCCCCGCGCGCGGGCATCTCGACGAGCGCCTCGGGCCAGGCGGGCGCACCACGCTGCACGGTTGCGAAGCCGGCCAAAGAGGCGGCCAAGGGGAGCGTGAGCACGAGCGCCAGGAGCCAGCCCCGGTGCAAGCGCAACTCACCGTGTGATGAGCCGTTCGGTTCGTTCAGCGCCATACGGTGACGACCTCCAGGCTAGGTGGGCGCAGAACGCGCGACGGTGGTGGGAGTGGTGAGGGCGCGACGGCTATCACGTCCGAAGCGTCCGGGGCGGGGACCATCCCGCGCTCGCGTGCCCAGTGCGTGACGGCCAGCGGTCCTTGGACCGAGGCCGCCGCCGAGCGCGCGGCCGCGAGCTCGATCACCGCGGCGTCCTTGTGCGCGAGCAAGGCGGCCTGATCGAGGAAACGCTGTTGGCCGTAGGAGCCGACGGCCGCGAGGAGCAGCAGCAGCGCGGCGAACGCGCCCACCACGCGGAGCGCCAGGGGGGTCACGGCGTCGCCTCGGACGTGAGCTTGCGTGCGGCGCGGAGCTTCGCGCTCCGTGCACGAGGGTTCGCCTCGATCTCCGACTGGCTCGCTTGCTGTGGTCTCTTGGTGAGCGCTTCGAGATCGGGGTGCTCGCGCAGCGTGCGCTTCACGATGCGGTCCTCCAATGAGTGATAGGCCAGCACGACTAGGCGACCGTCAGGTTCCAGGGCCTCCACTGCCGCCTGGAGACCGCGGGTCAGCGTCCCCAACTCGTCGTTAACGACGATCCGGAGAGCCTGGAAGGTGCGGCGTGCCGGATGGTCGCGCCGTTTGCCGGGGGGGTAGGCGCGTTGCAGCAAGGCAGCGAGCTGGCCCGTGGTGGTGATAGGTCCTTCCTCGCGGGCGCTGACGATGGCGCGGGCCAGCCGGCGGCTGTGCCGCTCCTCGCCGTAGCGATGCAGCGCCGCAGCCAGCTCCTCGTGGCTCCAGCTGTTCACGACGTCGGCGGCGCTGGGGCCGTCGCCCGACATGCGCATGTCCAACGGTCCATCGTGCCTGAAGGCGAAGCCTCGCTCGCCTTCGTCGATCTGCATCGAGCTGACCCCCAGGTCGAGCAGTGCTGCCCGAACGCCTGAGGCGCGGGGTAGCCCTGCGGACTCGAGGTGATCGGCCAGTTCGGCGAAGTTCCCCTGAACGAAACGGAAACGCTCCTCAGCGCGGCTGACGCCGGCTGTCGCGAGATCGCGCCTGAGGGCTTCGGCGTGCTGGGAGGCGCCCGGGTCCTGGTCTATGGCCACGACCCTGGCGCCGCGCGCGAGCAGCGCCCTGGTGTGGCCACCGGCGCCGAAGGTGGCGTCGACGACCCAGGAGTCCTGGAGCGGGCCGAGCGCTTCCAGGCAACGCTCCAGCATCACCGGCACGTGGGGTGTGGCGATGGTCGCGCTGCTCATCCGACGAGCTCCCGCAGCAGGTCGGGGGACGGTGGCTCCTGGGTCACGCGATCCAGGTTCGCGTTCCAGCGCTCTTCGCTCCAGACCTCCAGGCGGTTCGGCGCGCCCGCCACGATGACCCCGCCTTGCGCCTGGGCGAACTCTCGAAGGGTAGGCGGGAGGGTCACCCGACCGGCAGCGTCCAGCTTCGCCTTGGCCGCGCCCGAGTAGAAGAAGCGCACGAAGTCGCGGGCCTCGCGGTCGGTGAGGGGCAGCTGCTCGAGCCTCTGCTCGATGCGGTCCCAAGCGCTCATGGGGAAGACGTAGAGGCACCCTTCCATGCCTCGCGTAATCACCATGCCGTCTTCGACGAGGTCCCTGAACGCGGGCGGGACGATGACACGTCCCTTGTCGTCGACCGCGTAGCGGTACTCACCGAACGGCATTCACCCACCCCCTCCCACCGTCACGTTGCTCGCCCTTGGCGGGACACGCTTCGCCATCGGCGACCTGTTGCGGCTGGGAGTGGACGGCATGGGTCGGTTCGGCCTCCTGGAACGATGCCGAAGTCTACCACACTTTCCCACGAATTCCCACGCAACTCTCACGTCGTTCCACGTCTGTGTCGCCGCGCCCCACCGACGCCTCATGCTTCGCATGCCCGAGTTGCCGCGCCCCCACCAGACGACACGACGGCACCGGCGACCTTGAAGGCCGCCGGCGCCGTCGGCAGGTGGGCCGATAAGCCGGGTTCTGTCGGAGGGCGACCTGGCGGTCGCCTTCGCCTGATCATCTCTCTGCGACGCGCGTCGCCGCGCGCCTGTTGCGGTCGACCCGGAGATCGTGACGGGCCGGGCTAGCCCTGTCTCCCTATCGGACCTTGCACCGGGTGGGGTTTACCTAGCTGCCCGTGTTGCCACGGGCACTGGTGCGCTCTTACCGCACCGTTTCACCCTTACCGGCGCCGAGCGGAGCCCGGCGCCGGCGGTCTGCTCTCTGTTGCACGTGCCGTCGCCTTACGCGCCCAGCCGTTAGCTGGCACCCTGCCCTACGGTGCCCGGACTTTCCTCGGGAGCGTGGTCGCCCCCGCGATCAGGTGGCCCACCCTGCGACTCACATGGTAGCAGATGAGCCCTCACACGCAGCAGCCGGCGCTACTGCGCGCGGTAGTCGGTCACCTCCAGTTGGCCGGAGAGGATCATGTCCTGGATCACGTCGAGCTCGACGAGCAGAGCCTGCGGGATGAGGGCCTCGTTGTACTCGTCGAGGGCGAACCCCACGCCCTCCTCGGCGAGGCCGAGCACCTGCGTGCCGGCCTCGAACGTGCCCAACACGATGTCGTACGCGGCGTTGAAGGCGGCGACGTCGACGCGCTTCAACATCGAGGTCAGACCGTGGTTGAGCGTGGCCGGATCGCCGTCCGTGTCGCCCAGAGGGTTCTGGTTGTCGTCGACGCCTATGAAGAACAGTGGCTCTGCTCCCTCGCATGCGGCGGCGTAGGCCTCGTAGGGCGGGATCTGTGCGAGCTGCGCTGCGAGGGCGGTCTCACGCAGCGGAGAGGTGGGGCGGTAGCACATCGTCTCGGTCACGAAGTCGATCACGCCGCGTCCCGAGCCGCCAGCCGCCGCGTAGATGATGTCGGCACCCTGGGCCTGCTGGTTGGTGGCGATCTCCTTCGCGCGCGCCGGGTCGTTCCAGGCGGCAGGCGTCACGCCAACGTAGTTGCTGAGCACCGTGCAGTTCGGGCAGGCGTAGAGCACACCCTCCTCGTAGCCGAGGTTGAAGGCCCGGATCAGCGGGATGTCCATGCCTCCCACGAACCCGACGACGCCCGTCTGGCTGAGCGAACCCGCGATGTAGCCGACGAGGAACGAGCCCTCCTGCTCCTTGAACAGCACCGAGCGCACGTTGGGTGCTTCCACCATGGCGTCGATGAGCACGAAGGCCGTGTCCGGGAACTCAGCCGAGACCGAGGCGATCGGGTCGGCCTGGTTGAAGCCCGGCGCCACGATCAGCTCGGCTCCCGCGCTCGCCATCGTGCGCAGGCCACTGGCCGAGGTCTCGGGGGTCCCCTCGAACTCGAGGAGGTCTATCTCGAGGCCCATCTCGGAGCGCAACTCCGCGATCGCCTGTTCCATCCCCTGCCAGGTGAACTGGTTGAACGAGTCGTCGAACTTACCTCCGGCATCGAAGTTCAAGCCGAACACGTAGTCCTGAGCGAACGCGAAGCTGAGCACCGCGGCGAGAGAGAGAACTAGCAAAGCGCGCATGTGGCCTCCTAGGTAGTGCTGTTTGGTCCTCTGGACCTTGACCGCAGGATACCACCAGGGCGTCAGAAGACGATCTTGGTCCAGTCGAGCTCGTCGAGCGGGCGGAAGACGTCGGCGTGCTCGAGCAGGACGCCCGCTGACTGGTTCTTGAACATCGCGCACTCGACGTGCTGACCGTTGCGCTTGATCGCCTCCACCAGCTCGACGTAATCGCCGTCCCCGGAGACCAGCAGGCAGCAGTCGAAGGCGTGGCGGTGCGCCAGCGAGAGCGCCTCCACGGCGATGGCGACGTCGATGCCCTTCTCGACGAGGGACCCGTCCTGCCGGCGGTGGAGCCTGCCGAGGCGCACCGTCACGTAGGGGATGCGCCGCAGCGACTCGAAGAAGCGGTGTTGCCCGTCACGCAGGTCGACGTCGTAGTCGTCGGTGAGCGGGGCGTTGAAGTAGTAGCAGCGCACCAGGCGACGGCCGTTGACCAGCTGTCGCACCAGTTCCTGCAGGTTGACCCTGGTGTTCTGGAGGTTCTCGCGCATGCCGTTGTATAGGTTGCTGCCGTCGATGAAGAGAGCGACGCGTTCACGCACCTGGGACCGCCTCCGAGCACTTGAGATAGCCAGAGCGTCCGTCGCACGGGCGCTACGCGGCTCCCCAGTCTACCCAACGCTGCCACGCGGTCGACGGTCAGGCTCGATGGCGCCATCGTGGGCGGAGGCTAGTAGACTCGCTGTATGGGAGAAGGCACTCGCGTCGCATCCTTCGAGCTCG
>SKSV01000311.1 GCA_007122815.1 Trueperaceae bacterium
CGCCGATCCTCCGAGCCGAGCGCGCTCGTCTCCCGGAGCCGCTGGAGCCGTTCATCGACGAGCTCGCCGACGCGTCGCGCCAACTCAGACGCGACCGCGAACTCGCGTTCTACGGCGCCGAGGACCTGACGCCCGGCGAGTTCTACACGCGAGCGGACGCCGACCGCGCCCTCGGCTACGCCCGCCGCGTGGTCGACCTCGTGTCGCGCCACCTGCCCAGCACGAGCTGAACGCGCGTCGGGACACGGATTCGGCGGCTCCCGCACGCCCATCGCGGATCCGGGCAGCGGTACCCGCTGCGCGCTTCGCGCACGATAGGCTGGAACTGATGCGATCAGCCCCGAACGGGCGCTCACTCACCCCTCAGGACTTTCACGTCTTGCTCGAAGGCGGGCAAGACGCGCTCTTCGTGACCGATCCGTCTGGTGAGGTCGTCTACTTGAACGCCGCCGCCAGACACCTCTACGGCTTCGAGGACCGTGTCGAGCAGCGCGGCGGGAGCATCAACCTGCGCGACCGCTCGTTCGAGACGTTCGAGTTTCGAACGCTCGAGGGCGCTCCGGTCGCCGACGGGGACCGAGCCGAGGTGCGTGCGCTTCGCGGCGAGGTGTACAGAGACGTGGAACTGCTCGTGCGGCACGTAGGCGACGACAACCCACGCGTGTACGTCTACAGCGGTACCCTCCTAGAGGGCGACCCGCCACTTAACGTCTTGACCGTTCGCGACGAAACCGACCGCTGGCGCTCCGAACGGCGCTATCACGTTGCCTTCGAGGCCGACCCGGCCCCCAGCGTCATCGCCCGCCTCGCCGACATGTGCATCGTCCAAGCCAACGAAGGCATGGCCGAGCTCACCGGGCTCGCTACCAACGCCTTGGAGACGCGATCGCTCACCGACCTCGAGCCGCTTCACGCGTACACCGAGGTGCTGACGGTCGCAACCGACCGGTTGCAGGCGGGCGACCGGACCCACAAGGTCAAGACGTCACTGCGTACCGTGAACGGAACAGCTGTCACCCTGCTCTCGGCTCGGGCCATCGAGGTCGACGGCCAGCAGTGCGGCATCTATACCTTCATCGACATCAGCGCGCTTGAGAGCGAGCAGCGTGAACACCATGTGACGCAAGACCTGCTGAGCAAGACCGTGCGCGAGCACGCCAATGAGAAGGACGTCCTGGCCTACTTGGCCATCTTCGACCCCCTCACACGAATCCCGAACCGACGTGGCCTCGACGTCCGGCTCGCTGAAGAGTTCGTGCGCTCGGACCGCTACGGCAGCGCGCTCTCGATCTTGCTGTTCGACGTCGACCACTTCAAGGCGGTCAACGACGAGCACGGCCACGACGCGGGAGACGCCGCGTTGCGCCAGGTCGCGCTCCTGCTCCAGGAAGCCTGCCGAGGGCCGGACTTCGTCGGACGTTGGGGTGGGGAGGAGTTCATCATGATCCTCCCAGAGACTGGACTCGAGGCGGCGCGAGACGTCGCGTCGCGCGTGCGTGCACGCGTCGCCGACGAGGTGTTGGTCGGCGCTGCCAACCTCACGGTCAGCGTCGGCGTCGCCTCGTTGGAGGCCGGCGACAGCACCGACCGTCTGTTCAAGCGGGTCGATCGAGCGCTGTACGCCGCGAAGACTCGTGGGCGCAACCGCGTCGAGGTCGCACCTGCCGGGCACGACCACGCGTAGACCCGACATTCGGGCTGCGCGGCTCCGGCAGCGACCGCGCCGGAGCGCGACGCGTGGACCTGTCACGGCGTTTTCAGCCCCAGCGCGCCATAGTGCAGGATGACCCAAGCTCTGAGCGACCCTCCGTACGTGTTCCACTCCGACCTAGTCGACCGCCTTGCGCCGGTGCCCGCCGGCGAGATCGTCAGCGAGCTCCTGCACCACGACGACCACGTCAAGGTGACGCTGTTGGGATGCGCCTCCGGTGAACAGCTCGCCGAGCAGATCGCCAGCCGATCGTTCATCCTTCAGGTCCTAGCGGGTGAGGTCCGGCTCGTGCTTGCCGGCGACACCGTCGTCGCCGGCTCCGGCAGCTGGATGCGCATGGCGCCCGGCCAGCACGAGCCCATCACCGCGGTGGGCGAGGCGATCCTGCTGCTCACGCTGCTCAAGGACTGAGCGGCCGCGCCCACCGACCGATGACGACGGGAGGCACAATGGAGTCACTCTTCTTCGACAGCTGGAGCAGTATCGCCCGGACGCTACTCGTAGGAACGCTCGCGTACGTCGTCCTGGTCGTCATGCTGCGCCTCTCGGGGAAGCGCACGCTCTCGAAGATGAACGCCTTCGACTTCATCGTCACGATCGCGCTCGGCTCGGCCCTCGCGAACGTGCTCCTCGACAAGAGCGTCTCGCTCGCCGACGGCGCTACGGCTTTCGCGCTGCTGATCGGCCTGCAGTACCTCGTCACCTGGTCGAGCGTACGCACGCGTTGGGTGAAGCGGCTCGTGACCAGTGAACCGGAGCTCGTCGCGTACCGCGGCGAAATGCTCCGTGACGGCATGCGCCGCACCCGCGTAACCGAGGACGAGGTCCGAGCCGCGATGCGCAACGCGGGCCACGCGGCGTTCGACGACGTCGAGGCCATCGTCCTCGAGACCGACGGGGCGTTCACCGTCGTCGGGCAAGGCAACGCGCGGGGGCATGACGCGCTCGAAGGCGTGCTGGGTAACCGCCCGGGCTGACGCGTCCAAGCGGGGCCGAAGCTCCTGTCGGCAAGGGCTGTGAGCGATGCCGAGAAGATCGCCGATGTGATATCATCATCTTGATGGGTAGTACTACCGAATCGCCCTCGGGCCGCTTCGTCTTGCGGCTACCACCCACGTTGCACGCAACGCTCCGCGCCGCAGCCGAGCGCGCCGGACTGTCGCTCAACGAGTACTGCGTGCACGTCCTAGCAGCACCGGGGCCAGACCCTGCCGGACCAGGAGCGACGGTCGCCATACGCGCCAGCGAGGCCTTCGGGCGCGACCTCGTGGGCGTGCTCGTCCACGGCTCCTGGACTCGCGGCGAGGCGACGGTAGGCTCGGACATCGACGTCTTGGTCGTCCTCGAGGCCGCCCGACCGATCACCCGGGCGCTCTACCGGGAGTGGGACCGTACCCCGCTCGAGCACTACGGTCATCCGGTCGAGGTCCACTTCGTCGCTATGCCGTCGACGAACACCCCGCACGGGAGCGTATGGCTCGAGGTCGCGCTCGACGGGGTGGTGGCGTTCGACCGAGAAGGACGCGTCGCCCGCCTCCTCAGCAAGGTCCGGCGCGGCATCGCTGCCGGCGAGATGACGCGCCGTCGGGCCCACGGCCAGCCGTATTGGGCGGCTTCGAGCTGATGCGCAACCTCGACCTCGCGCTCGACTACCTCAAGCGTTCGAGCGTTCGGCTCAAGGCGCTCGACGTCTTGTACGAAGGCGAGAGCTGGGCCGACGTCGTGCGCGAGTCACAAGAGGTCGTCGAGCTGGCGCTCAAGGCGCTCTTGCGCTCGTGTGGCGTCGATGCCCCACGCGTGCACGACCTGGCACCCGTCCTTCGCGCGGAGTCGAGGCGCCTCCCCAAGTCGCTCGCACCACACCTCGACGAGCTCGCCGACGCCTCACGGCAGCTGCGGCGTGACCGCGAGTTGGCGTTCTACGGAGCCGAGGACCTGACACCGGGCGACTTCTACACGCGCTCCGATGCCGACCGCGCGCTCGCGGCGGCGCGCAGGGTCGTCGAACTGGTCACGCCGCACGTTCCGGCGTCCGGCTGACGACCTGAGTCTGTCAACGCTAGCGCGGCCGCCGGCGCACCGTGCCGCCCACCACCAACGCCGCGGCGATGATCACCAGGTTCTTGATGATGTACTGCCCCTCCATCGTCGGCATGAACGGCACACCGCCGCTCTGGAAGGTGACGTCGCTGAGAATCACGAGAGGCATGAACGCTCCCACCATCTGCAGGAACAAGAGCGCGATCGCGATGCGCAGCGTGCTCGGGAAGAGGAACGTCACTCCGATAGCGACCTCCCACCAACCGATGACGGCGAGCCACGTGGAGGCATCGAGCAACGGCAACCATGCCACCGTCGCGAGCACGAGCGGCTCGGCGGGCGAGAGGCCGAGCGGCTTCAGGACGCCGAACCACACGAACACTATGCCAAGCGTAGATCTGAGCAGGACGACGCCCCATCGTGCCATCTGCGCCGACACCCAACGGTCAGCGCGATCGAAGCGACGGACGATGCCATGGCGAGTTTCACTAGCGGACGCAGCCATGCCCGAGGCTACACCTGGACAACGGCTCCCCACCGTGTCGAGCGGATCGAACTAGGCCAGAGCAGCCGCGGGACCAGCATCGAAGCCCGGACGCCGACCTCGCGCGCACCCCGCCGACGCACCAGCACGCCGACCCAATCTACCCCAAGGTACCTTCGGCACTTGCCACCAGGTCCGCAGCACTGTTCGCTTGTAGACATGACCACCAGCGAGATCCGCAGCTATCCCGACGACGCCTTCCTGACGAACACCGTCCAGCGCATGACGCGGAGCAAGGCCGTCCACGGCGCGATCCTGTGCGTCGAGAACGGCGATGGAAGGCTGTCTTGGCGCGGCGCAGCCGGCAACCTCCGAGCCGACCAGCGCTACTTCATCGCTAGCGTCACGAAGATGATCGTCACGGTCGTGATGCTGCGCCTTCGCGACGAGGGGCGCCTCGACCTGGACGACCCCATGCAGCGCCACCTCGGCGCCGACCTTATCCGCGGTCTGCACGTCTTGGACGGTGTAGACCGCAGCGACCAGATCACGCTGCGACACCTGATATCTAACACCTCGGGGCTGACGGATTACTTCTTCGGTAAAGGGCCCGACGGCAAGAACGCCGGCGACGCCCTCCTGCAGGGCAACGACGAGGCCTGGCCGCTCGAGCGCATCGTCGAACGGGCACGGACGCTCAAGCCGCGCTTCCTCCCCGGCCAACGCGGCAAGGTGCACTACTCCGACACCAACTACGAGCTCCTCGGCCGGATCATCGAGACCGTCACTGGAGCGGACATCGCCGACGTCTTCGACGAGTTCGTCTTCCGCCCACTCGGCCTGCGCGACACCTATGCCTACCGCGACCCGAGCGACACCACCCCGGCGCCGATGTACTACCGCGACCGGCCGCTCCACGTCCCGAAGTACATCGCCTCGGTAACCGCCGAGGGCGGCGTAGTCTCGACCGCCGCGGAGGTCATGACCTTCCTCAAGGCCTTCTTCGACGGCACCTTCTTCCCGGTCGAGACGATCGAAGAGCTGAAGCGTTGGAACCGCATCTACTTCCCCGGTCAGTTCGATTACGGCGTCGGACTGGAGCGCCAGTGGCTGCCCTGGGTCATGTCGCCCTTCCAACCCCTCGGCGAGCTGCTGGGGTTCTGGGGTCAGTCAGGCGCGTTCGCGTTCCACAACCCGAAGCGCGACCTCTTCTTCACTGGCACCGTCAACCAGCTCAGCGGCTTCGGGCACGGGGCCGCG
>SKSV01000291.1 GCA_007122815.1 Trueperaceae bacterium
CTGGAGAAGAGGTCGTGCTCGCTCCAGGCAGCCCAACCAAGCCGACTGACCTCACCGGCGAGCCTCACCCGATAGGCTGCGGAGAACCTCGCACGGACCCCTGGAACACCCTCGTCCGCGCGCCACCAGAGCGCTATCTCGTTGAGCTCCCGGCTAGGCTGCGGCCGCGTCGTCACCACGGGCAGGTCGCGGTAGAGGTCGTGCAGCCACAGCCGCTCGCGGCCCTCGAGGACGTCGAGGTCGGGTCCGCGGAACAGTATCGGCACCCGCACGTCGGAGTCGACCAGGCCCGCGTGGTTGCCGCGGTTGGCACGCACCGTGAGGGGTATGCGCGGAGGGTTCAGGCCCAGTACCACGTCACCCGTGTTCGGGTTCTGCACGTAGCGGAACACGCTCGGGGGCACGCCCGGGTAACGCGCGTCGATGGTCAGGTCGAGCCACTCCTCGGGAGTGAGGGGTTCTCCCCCGTAGCCGAGTTCGACGTAACCGAGAGGGTCCTCGACCGAGACGTAGCGCAGGCGGTCTCCCTCGCTCTCGAACCGTACGAAGGCGCCGTCGAGGTAACCCTCCACCGTGCTCACGCTGGCGCGGTAGAAAGCGAAGTCCACACCACCAGGGGACGCCAGCAGACGGGCGAGTTCGGGGGCTTCGCCCGCCTCGCTCAGGTAGAGGTTCGGGTAGGAGTAGTAGACCGCCCTCTCACCCACACGCCGCTCGACTAGGCCCTCCAGGTCCACCGTCTCGGTCGTGAAGGTCATGCCGTGGTCCGTGTAGAGGATCAGGTTGAGCGTGTCCAGGTCGAGCCGCGGCAGCAACCTACCCAGGTTGGCGTCGAAGCGCTCCAGGGCGCGAGCGTGGCCCTCCTCACCAGACAGGTGGCCGAAGGAGTCGGTCGCGAACCAGAAGAACTCCACCACCTGGTAGCGCTCCAGCAGCTCGGGCACGTTCTGCATCGCCAGGCCAGCGAGCCAGTCCAGGTATGGGACGCCGTGCAGCAGCAGGTTCGTCGTCGCTCGGCGAGGTAGCGCGGCGAGCAGCTCGAGGAAGATCTCGGCCTCGGTGACGGGGCGTGCCGTGTTCCGGTCCCAGCCCCCGAATCCCACCCGCCCTGGCGTCGCGTACGCCGAGCCGTCGTGCATGAGCGGGTATATGACAGGCGTGTTCGCGAGGAACGTCGACACTCCCTCGGAACGCGAACCGCCCTCGAACGCTCGGGCGACGTTGGGTAACCGGCCCTCGAGCAAGGCGCGGTCGAAGTCCGCGGCCGAGACCGCGTCCACGTGGAAGATGAGGTAACGCGGCGCGTCGCTGGCCAGCGTCACGGACGTCAACGACGCCGCGCACGCGAGCGAGGTGAGCAAGAGGATGAGCGCGACGAACGCTCGACTGCGTTGCATGCCAAGTTGCAGCGTACCAGCCGACGCTGGCCCCAGGCGGACGCCCGTCGTCCAGTTTGCCGCCCCGGAGGCCACGCGAGCCATAAGCTCGCCTTCAGGGAGGTTGCCCATGAACCGAAACTCACGCTTCAGTACCACGCTCCTCGCCGCGGCAGCGCTGTGGTTCGCGCCGCTAGCGGCCGCTCAGACGATCACTGTCCTGTTCCCGCAGGAGCCCGGCAGTCTGCTGCCGCACTTCGACCTGCTCAGCCTGGCGCACGAGGCGCAGGACCTGGTGTTCGACCGGCTGTTCGTCGTCGACGAGAACGGCCAGTACTTGCCCTGGCTCGCCGCAGAGGTCCCCACGCTCGCCAACGGCGGCCTGTCCGAGGACGGACGCACGTACACGATCCGGCTACGCGAGGGCGTCACCTGGCACGACGGTGAGCCGCTGACCTCGGCGGACGTCGCCTTCACGTGGCGCGTGATAACCGATCCCGACCTGCCGATCCCCACTCGCACGGTCTGGCAGGACATCGAGTCGGTCGACACGCCCGACGCCCACACCGTGGTGATCAACTTCCCCGAACCCAACGTGACGTTCCTCGGAGCGGCATCGTTCGCCGGTGCGTACATCCTCCCCGAGCACCTGCTCGCCGGGACCGACCTGAACACCTCGCCCTTCCACCGGCAGCCCGTTGGTAGCGGGCCGTTCCGTCTGGTGGAGTGGCAGTCCGGCAGCTTTCTCCACTTCGAACGAGTCGACGACTACTGGGGCGGGCCGGCGCAAGCCGAGTCGGTGGTGATCCGGATAGTGCCGGGGAGCGAAGCCCAACGAGCCGTGCTCGAGCGCGGCGAGGCCGACCTGGTGCTGCAGCTTGCCATCACCGAGCTCCCCTTCATCGAGGCGCTACCGGGTCACGAGGCCGTGCAGGTGCCCACCTTCGCGAACTGGCAGGTGTGGCTCAACAACGAGGACCCGGCGCTCTCGGACGTGCGCGTGAGGCGTGCCTTGACGCACGCGCTGGACCGCGAGCTGATCGCCGAGTCCCTGCTCGGCGGCCTCACCACACCGAGCGACGCCGCCGTGCCTCCGAGCCACTGGGCCCACGCGGCGGACGTTCCCAGCTACCCGTACGATCCCGAAGAGGCCGAGCGCCTGCTCGCCGAGGCGGGCTGGACGCGACCCAGTCCCGGCGCGATCCGGACGCGCGACGGTGAGCCGCTGGTGATCGAGGTCATCAACATCGCCGGTCAGGCCGACCGGGTGCAGGTGATCCAGGCAATCCAGGCCTTCTGGCGCGACGTCGGGGTCGGCGCCGAGATCCGCAACATCGACGCCGCCTCCTTCCCCCCCACCTTGGCCGCGGGTGACTTCCAGAGCGCGTACGGCTTCTTCAGCGAGCAGCAGGAGCCCACCTGGAACCTCTGGCTTGGCACGAACTGGCAGCGCTACGCGAACGAGGCGGCCTTCGCCTTGCTCGAGCGCTACTCTGTCACCGTGGACCAGCAGGAGCGTCGAGCCCTCGCGATCGAGTTCCAGACCCTGGTGGCCGAGGACCAGCCCGTCATCTTCATAGCGCCCCGTCCGCTGCTGGCGGCTGCCAGCACCGCCCTGCAAGGGTACTCACCCACCACCACGACCAGCCTCTGGAACGTGCACACGTGGCAGAAGTGAGGCCGAGCGTCCCGCCAGGAGGCTGACCTGCTCTCGTACGCCTTGCGACGCGTCGCTGGCTTACTGCCGCGACTGCTGCTGATCTCACTGCTGCTCTTCGGCGTGGTCCATCTCCCCAGGGGTGGACCCGCCGACGTGTACGCCGCCGATCCCGCGGCGACTCCGGCAGCGATCGAGCGCATGAAGGAGTTGTGGGGGCTGGACCAGCCCCTACACGTGCAGTACTGGCGTTGGGTGAGCCGCCTATCGGTGGGCGACTGGGGCACCTCCTACGTCGAGCGGCGCCCAGCCATGCACGTGGTCATGGACAGGTTGCCGAACACGCTGAGGCTCACCGGCGCAGCGCTGCTGGTCGGGCTCGTAGCGGGCGTCGGGCTCGGACTGCTCGCCAGCGTCAGCCGCTCGGCCGCGGTCAAGCACCTGGCGCGTGTGGTGGCGGTGCTGGGCATGAGCGTCCCGACCTTCTGGAGCGGCGCGATAGTGCTCCTGGTGTTCTCCTCGTACCTGAGGTGGATCCCGGCGGGCGGGATGGGCACGATAGGGCGACCGGCCGACTTCCTGGACGGGCTCTGGCACCTCGCGGCACCTGCGCTGGTGCTCGGCTCGGTCTACGTGGCCCAGTGGATGCGTTACGTGCAGGCCGGGCTCGACGACGTCGCCTCGGAGGACTTCGTGCGCACCGCGCGCTCGAAGGGGCTCACTCGGCTGCAGGCGCTGCTGAAGCACGGCTTCCCGAACGTGATGCTTCCCCTGGTCACGGTACTGGGGCTCGAGCTGCCGCGCCTGCTTTCGGGAGCGATGGTCACCGAGGTCGTCTTCAGCTGGCCCGGCATCGGGCGCTTGCTCCACGGTTCGCTGGTGGCGCGCGACTACCCGGTCGTGCTCGGCGCCTTGCTCGTAGCCGCGCTGGCCGTGGTGGTCGTGAACCTCCTCACCGACCTCGTCTACGGTGTCCTGGACCCGCGCGTGAGGTACGCCTGAGTGCGCTGGAGCGTCTTCCTTCGCAACCCACTGGGGGTGGCGGGCCTGCTGGTGCTGCTCGTCTTCACGGTGGGCTCGTTCGCGGCTCCGTGGCTCGCGCCTCACGATCCCGCCGCCGTGAACCTGCGGGCGATGCAGCTGCCGCCGGGCGGCGAGCACCTGCTCGGCACGGACGACCTTGGCCGGGACGTCTTGAGCAGGCTCCTCTTCGCCGGCCGGATCTCGCTTTCGCTGGCTCTGCTGGTCACCGGCTTCGCGGTGGTGATCGGTTGCACGCTGGGCGCGCTGGCGGGCTTCTCGGGAGGCTGGACCGAGCGCCTCGTGTCGCTGGCCGCTGACGCCCTGCTCTCGATCCCGGCGCTCGGCCTCGCGATGGTGGCCGGCGCCATCCTGCGCCCGAACGTGCTCACACTAGCGATCGTGCTCGCCTTAGTGGCCTGGCCCGACTTGGCGCGCATCACCCGCTCGCAGGTGCTGTCGCTGCGGGAGCAGACCTTCACGGAGGCCGCAGTCGCCGTCGGCGGCAGTCCGGCCAGGGTCCTGTTCCGGCACGTCATGCCCAACACCGTCGCTCCGCTGATCGTGGCAGCGACCCTACTGTCGGCCAACGTGCTGCTGGTCGAATCGGCGCTCTCCTTCCTCGGTTACGGCATGCGTCCTCCCACACCGAGCTGGGGAGGGATGCTGAACGAGGCCCAGGCGTTCTACCGTCAGTCACCTTGGCTGGCGGTCTTCCCGGGCCTCGCCATCACCTTCACGGTTGCGGCGATCAACTTCCTCGGCGACGCCATGCGAAGCGCCAGCGGCGGCCGCGGCGCGTGAGCGCGGATCGGAGCATGCGCACCCCGCAGCACGCGCGCGGCCGCGCTATCGTGAGGCCATGAGTGCCACGCCCGTAGAACTCCTGAACTTCGTCGGTGGAACCTGGGAACGCCCCGGCACCGACACCCACCTCGATGTGCTCGACCCCGCCACCACCGAACGGCTCGCCACCGTCCCCCTCACGCCCGCCCAGGCCGTCGACAACACCGTCCAAGCCGCCCACCATGCCTTCGACGACTGGCGCGCCACACCCGTAGTCGAACGCGTACAACACCTCTACCGCCTCAAGACCCTCATCGAACGCGACCTAGACGAACTCGCCCGCACCATCACACACGAATGCGGCAAGACCTACGCCGAATCCACCGGCGAGATGCAACGCGGCGTCGAGAACATCGAAGTCGCCTGCGGCATGCCCAGCCTCATCCAGGGCTGGAACAACGAAGACATCGCCCGCGGCATAGACGAACACGTCTTCCGCCAACCCCTCGGCGTCGTCACCGCCATCACCCCCTTCAACTTCCCCGGCATGATCCCCCTCTGGTTCCTGCCCTACGCCGTCGCCACCGGCAACTGCTTCATCCTCAAACCCAGCGAACGCACCCCCATGACCACCCAAC
>SKSV01000287.1 GCA_007122815.1 Trueperaceae bacterium
GCCTCGGGGTGGACCGCGAGACCCGTGTTGGCGGCCAGCGTCCACGGCGTCGTGGTCCAGGCGACGTACGCGACGGGCCGCGTCTCGTCGGTCGCGATCAGGCCGCGCCGCGCGAGATCGGCGACGTCGGCCGGGAAGGCGGGGTAGACGCTCGGGTCGGGCACGTTCTCCTGGTACCCCTGCGAGACCTCGTGTGACGCCAAGGTGGTGTTCGACGATGGCGAGTGCCAGGTGGTGCGGTAGTCCTCCTCGAGCAGGCCCCGCTCCCACAGCGACTTCATCACCCACCAGCACGACTCGATGTAGCCGTTGTGGTACGTGACGTACGCGCTCTCGAGGTCGACCCAGAAGGCGATGCGCTCCGTGAGGTCGTTCCAGTCCTGGATGTAGGCGAAGACGGTGTCGCGGCAGCGACGGTTGAACGCCGCTATGCCGTAGTCCTCGATCTGCTGCTTGTTGGTGAAACCGAGCTCCTTCTCGACCGCGATCTCGACGGGCAGACCGTGGGTGTCCCAACCGCCCTTGCGCGTCACGCGGTGGCCCTGCATGGTCTTGAAGCGCGGGAACACGTCCTTGAATGCACGGCTCAGTACGTGATGAACGCCGGGGCGACCGTTGGCGGTGGGTGGTCCTTCGTAGAACACCCAGCGGCCGCGCGGGGCGGGGCGCTCGAGCGAGCGTGCGAAGACGCGTTCGCTGCGCCAGATCTCCCGGACACGGCGTTCGAGCGACGGCGCGTCCAAGGTGCTGTTCACGCCCGAGAAGAGGCTGGGTCGCTCGGCCGTGTCCGGTTCCGATGCGAGGCCTGGCTGCGAGTTGTCGTCCACCGCGGTCACCTCCAGATGCCGCGCGGGGGCTCGGACGCGAAAAGCGCCCCACGCGATCGCGTTGGGGCGCTGTGAGCGCGGTACCACCCAACTTCGGCGTCCCGTCACCGGGAGCGCCCTCGCGCGTGGCCGCTCGCCCGAGGCGGGCGATCACGCCGACGCTGTTTCGCGCGTCACGCGGCACCGTCTACTGCGGAGCGGATGCCGAGGCATCGTCCGGTTCGGGGCGCGGCTCGGAGAGGATCTTCGGCGCGCGGAATCCCGCCGGGCTCGCACCATCCCCGGCTCGCTGCTGGTCTATCGCACGCCTACTCGTTCTCCGTCGCTAGCGGACCACGACCCGCCTTCCGGTCGGGTCCGACACGTGAGCCCGCTTGACAGGGGGCGGGCCCGGCCGTGTAGACTCAACGGTAGCAGTCGGCCTTCTGGAGCGTCAAGACGCCACTGCACCTCCTCGCACAACCTGTCCGAACCCGCCGAGCGGGGATTTCGCGGGCACGGTCAGGTAGATGGGTTCGCGGCACACGCGTTCCCGTACCGGGCATCACCTGCGTCCAAGACGCTCCGATCCAAACGCTGCGACACGCTGGGACTCCGTCCTTCAGCAAGTCGCGAGCGCACGAGGAGCCCCATGAGCCCAAGAGCCAAGAAGACGAGCGACGAGGCGGTCGCCGACAGCGACGCCGAAGTCGCGACCAAGCCACGCCGCGGTCGCAAGGCTGCTGCGAGCCGCAGCGAAGCGGCGGGCGAAGACGCGCCCAAGAAGGTGCGCGAGAAGGCGAGCGTGCGCGATGAAGCGAGCGTGCGCGATGAAGCGAGCGTGCGCGAGAAGGCCGCGGCAGCGGTCGGAGAAGACGGCGCGGGCGCCACGGGCAGCGCTACCGGGAGCGACGGAGGCGCGGCCTCCGAGTCCGCCACGGCGAGCGAGCCCGAAGTCAAGCCGAAGCGCCGCGGCCGGCCGCCAGGGAGCAAGAACAAGCGCAAGAGCGACGCCGAGGCCGAGGCGTCCGGCGAGCAGGACACCGAAGCCTCCGAGGCGGAGCCTGCGGGCGATCGACCCGCTGAGCAGGGGCGTGAAGACGTTCCCGATGAGGAGCCTCGCGAACAGGATGCCCGCTCCCAGGGCGGCCGCGGGCAGCGCTCCAGGCGCAACCGGGGTGGCCAGCGCAAGGGCGGCCTGAACTTCCGCGACCTCCAAGGCAAGATCGTGCCCGAGCTGCACTTGCTCGCGAAGGAGGTCGGGCTCGAAGCGTACCGCGAGATGGAGCAGGACGAGCTGGTCGTGGCGGTGCTCGAGCGCTCGACGGAGGCGGAGGGCCTCCGGCTCGTGAGCGGGTACCTCGAGATCTCCTCCGACGGCTACGGCTTCCTGCAGGAGTCGCTGCTCAAGCAGACGACCCGCAGCGTGATCGTGTCGGCGGGCTTGATCAAGCAGTTCCGCCTCCGCACGGGTGACGTCATCATGGGCAAGGCGCGCCGCCCGCGCGACAACGAACGCTACGGCACGCTGATCCGAGTCGAGGCGGTGAACGGCGTCGACCCCTTCCAGGCGGCGAAGCGCCCCCGGTTCGACGACCTCGTGCCGACCTTCCCCGACCGCCGCATCCAGCTGGAGACGGGCCAGGCCGACCTCTCGGCGCGGGTGATCGACCTCCTCGCGCCGATAGGGCGTGGCCAGCGCGGCTTGATCGTGGCGCCCCCGAAGGCCGGTAAGACGACCCTGCTCAAGGCGATCGCCAAGTCCGCGGTCACGAACGAGGCCGACATCACCGTGATCGTCCTGCTCGTCGACGAGCGACCCGAGGAGGTCACCGACTTCCGCGAGAGCGTGCAGGGTGTCGAGGTGGTGGCGAGCACCTTCGACGAGCCACCCGCCAACCACATCAGGGTCGCCGAGTTCGTGCACGAGCGCTCGCGGCGCATCGTGGAGGACGGCGGTCACGTGATGATCCTGCTCGACTCCATCACGCGTCTGGCGCGGGCGAACAACCTCGTGACCCCAGCCACGGGACGGACCCTCTCCGGTGGTCTCGACTCGAACGCGCTGCATTGGCCCAAGCGCTTCCTGGGTGCGGCGCGCAACATCCGTGGGGGCGGTTCGCTCTCCATCCTCGCGACGGCCTTGGTCGAGACCGGTTCGCGCATGGACGACGTGATCTTCGAAGAGTTCAAGGGCACGGGGAACATGGAGTTGCACCTCTCGCGCCGGCTCGAGGAGCGCCGGATCTTCCCCGCCATCGACATCCTCAAGTCGGGCACCCGCCGTGAGGACCTGCTCCTCTCGGAGGACGTGCTGGCGAAGATGTGGCTGCTCCGCAAGGTCATCAGCGACATGGACGCTGCCGAGGCCATGGAGATGCTCCTGTCTCGGCTCAACCGGACCAAGGACAACGCGGAGTTCCTCTCCACCCTCGGTCAAGGCTGAAGCCGGGGAGCGGCGCGCACGGTGGCGGTACGGCCCGCGCTGTGGTTGGCGCTCTCGCTCGCGCTCGCCGGGATCGGCGTGATCCTAGCCCAGGTGCCGCTCGCGGGGCCTGACGCCGAGGTGCGGGCCGCTCACGAGGACGAGCAGTTCGCGGTGCTGCGGCGCGCAGCCGAACTCAGCGCCCGCATCGAACCCGCGGGTGTCGGTTACGAGTGGCCGGTATGGGGCCGGATCAGCTCACGCTTCGGCTGGCGCTCGATCTCGGTCGCCGGGAACCGCTTTCACGGAGGCATCGACATCGCCGCGGACTCGGGTACGCCGGTGCGCACGGCGCGCGGTGGTGTCGTCAGCAGGGCCGGTTGGGTCGGAGCCTACGGCTACCTGGTGTCCATCGATCACGGAGGTGGCTGGGAGACGCGCTACGCGCATCTCAGCCGGATAGACGTGCGGGTCGGGCAACGCTTGGCCCAGGGTGCCGTGTTGGGTCTTGTCGGGTCGACCGGGGCCTCCACGGGACCGCACCTACACTTCGAGGTGCGTCACGAGGGTCGGGCGTTGGACCCGCTCGGGTTCCTCCCACGCTGAGTCGTCGCTTCGCGCCTAGTGGCGCTCGAGCGCGGCTCACAGGCCTCCGAGGGTTGCGTGTTCCCTGGTTCGCGGCCCGGAGCCAGCCTATAATCGTCACAGGCCCGCGCACTGCGCGACCCGAGGGAGTGAGAGTTGCGATGTGGATCTCGACCCGAGCGCAGTACGGTTTGCGCGCCCTCGTGGAGGTGGCGCTGGGCGGCGACCGGACGACCAGCCTGAAGACCATCTCCGAGCGCCAAGAGCTGTCACAGGCTTACTTGGAGCAGATCTTCGCGGTCCTGCGCAACGCCGGCATGGTCGAGTCCGTGCGCGGCGCACACGGCGGGTACCGCATGGCGGCGCCGCTCGACCAGGTCGACGCGCTGCAGGTCGTCGAGCTGCTCGAGGGTAGCGTGGCGCCGGTCACGTGCATCGAGGACAGCGCCACCTGCGACAAGACCGGTCAGTGCTCCACCGAACCACTCTGGCGCGAGGTGGACCAAGCCGTCCGCGCGGTCCTGCGACGCACCACCCTCGCC
Source organism: Trueperaceae bacterium (assembly GCA_007122815.1). Lineage (GTDB taxonomy): Bacteria > Deinococcota > Deinococci > Deinococcales > Trueperaceae > CSSed10-48. The sequence continues at coordinate 4,359 of SKSV01000287.1, forward strand.
GACCTCGTGCGGCGGCGCACCTTCTTGCAGCTGGAGCCGCTGCCGGCACACCTCTTCGACCGCTCGTGAGCGAGGCGGGCGTTGCGGACCACGTCCTCATCGACCTCGACCGAGCTGCCACCACCCCCGTTCATCCACGTGTGCTCGCCGGCATGCTCCCGTACTTCACGGAGCGCTCAGGCAACGCGTCCTCGGTTCACGCCGCCGGGCGCGTCGCGCGCCGCGCGGTGGAGGAGGCGCGCGAGCGGGTCGCCGCCGCCGTGAACGCCAGGCCGCGCCAGCTGGTGTTCGCCAGCGGCGCGACCGAGGCCCTGCACCTGGCGGTGTTCGGCTCTCTGGCAGGACGTGAGCGAGCGCACGTGGTCAGCAGCACCAGCGAGCACGCCGCCGTGCGTGAAGCGCTGCGGGAGTGCGAGCGCCGCGGTCACGTCGTCACCTGGTTGTCTCCGGACGAAGAGGGCATGGTGTCGCCAGAGGCGCTCCTCTCCGCGCTCCGCGAGGACACCGCGCTCTTGGCCTTGATGCGCGTCAACAACGAGACGGGCGTCTTGCACGACCTCCTCCCGCTCCGCGAGGAGCTCGAGGCTCGCGGTGTGCGGGTCCTGGTCGACGCGGTGCAAGCCTTCGGTTACGAGGGCGTCTCCCTCGAGGAGTTGGGCGCCGACATGATCGCGCTCTCGAGCCACAAGGTGGAGGGTCCGAAGGGTTGCGGCGCGCTCGTGATGGGCGATGGCGTGACGGTAGAGCCGCAGCAACGCGGCGGTGGGCAGGAGCGTGGGTTGCGTGGGGGCACGGTGGATGTTCCCGCTGTGGTCGGTTTCGGGCTCGCGGCCGAGCGGTGCGCTGACTGGAGAGCCCGGGCAGAGCGCGTGGGGGGGTTGCGCGACCGGCTCGAACGAGCCCTGTGCCGTCTAGACGGAGCGTATGTGAACGGGGGTAACGCTCCTCGTGGGCCCAAGCACACGAACGTCCGCTTCGCAGGGGTCGACGGTGAGGTACTGCTCATCAACATCGACGCGATGGCTGTGTTGGCCAGCGCTGGTTCGGCCTGCTCCTCAGGGAGCCTGGAGCCTAGCCAGGTGCTGCTCGCCATGGGGTTGGCGGAGGCCGAGGCGCGATCCAGCGTGCGCTTCAGCCTGGGTGATCACCTGGATGAGGCCAGCGTGGACGAGGCCGCCGGGCGCATCGAGGCCGCCGTCGCGCGAAGCCGAGGCACTGTGCCAGGTCACTGATGTGGTGGTTCAGGCGGTCCTGCGGCGCTCGGCGCGCCTCAGCGCGCGCCGTGGGTCGTCCAGGTCGGCCACGTCTATCACGATCTGGGTCACATCGCTGCCGGGCACTTCGTACATCAGCTCGACCACGGTTCGCTCCAACACGGACCGCAGCCCGCGGGCGCCGGTACGCCGACCCTGCGCGCGCCGCGCGACCTCGCGCAGCGCCGCGTCGGTGACGACGAGTTCCACACCGTCGAGCGCGAAGGCCTCCTGGTACTGACGGATCAGCGCCTGTCGCGGCTTGGTCAGCACCTCGACGAGCGCTTCCTCGCTCAGCTCGTGCAGGCGTACGGTGACCGGGAGACGGCCGATGAGCTCGGGGATCAAGCCGAAGGCCATGAGGTCCTCGGGCAGCACCTCGGCTTCGGCCACCCTCTGGTCGTCCTCGTCGCGTTCGACTTGGAAGCCCACGCGGCTCACCGCGACCCTGCGCCTGACGATGTCGTCGAGACCCTCGAAGGCGCCCCCGCAGACGAAGAGGATCTGGGTCGTGTCGACTGGGATCAGCTCCTGGTGGGGGTGCTTGCGGCCTCCTTGAGGCGGCACGTGGCAGGTGGTCCCCTCGATCATCTTGAGCAGCGCCTGCTGCACGCCCTCACCCGAAACGTCGCGCGTGATCGACGGTCCTTCGGACTTGCGCGCGATCTTGTCGATCTCGTCGACGTAGATGATCCCTCGTTCGGCGGCGGCCACGTCGTAGTCGGCCACCTGCAGGAGGCGCAACACGATGTTCTCCACGTCGTCGCCCACGTAGCCGGCTTCGGTGAGGGTGGTGGCGTCCGCGATGGCGAAGGGCACCTGCAGGGTCCTCGCGAGCGTCTGCGCCAGGAGCGTCTTGCCGGTACCGGAGGGGCCGACCAGGAGGATGTTCGCCTTCTGGATGTCGGCCTCGGGGTGCTGGAGGCGCTTCACGTGCTGGTAGACGGCTACCGACAAGGTGCGCTTCGCCAGCTCCTGCTCGATCACGTACTGGTCCAACTGGTGACGGATCTCCCGCGGCGTCGGCACGCGGAGCGAGCGACTGGGGCGACTAGAGGCCAGCAGCGTGTCCTTGCCCCTCTCCAGGCACGAGGCACATATCGCTGCCTGGCCGTCGGTGCTGCTCACCAACCGACCGGCCTCGGCCGCGGGGCGGTCGCAGAAGCTGCAGCGCACCGTCACCTTCACGTGCTGGGAGCTTCCGGCTCCGGGCCTTCAGCGAAGCGCCCGATGGTCCTGGGCTCGACCACCGTGTCGATGAGGCCGTACGACATCGCGTCCTCGGGGCTCATGAAGTTGTCGCGCTCCATGTCGTGCCGGAGCTTCTCGCGCGGGTGTCCGGTGTGGCGCGCGTAGATGGTCTCGAGGAGGTCGCGCAGCGCCAGCACCTCGCGCGCCTGGACCTCGAGGTCGGGCGTCGCCCCACGGAACCCTGCGGTTCCCTGATGGATCATGATGCGGGAGTTCGGCAGCGCCACCCTGTGTCCTCGCTCGCCGGCCATGAGCATCACCGAACCCATGCTCATGGCGATCCCGACGCAGTTGGTGTGCACGGGAGCCGTGATGTACTGCATCGTGTCGTAGATGGCGAGCCCGGCGTAGACCTCGCCGCCGGGGCAGTTGATGAACATGTTGATGGGCTGCTCGCTCGACTGCGACTCCAGCAGCAGCAGCTGCGCCACGATGACGTTGGCCACCTCGCTGTCTATCGGCGTACCCAAGAAGATAATGCGCTCCTTGAGCAAGCGGCTGTACACGTCGTACATGCGCTCGCCACGGCCGGTCTGCTCGATGACGTAAGGGATCAACGGCATGATCGCACTGTACCAGCGAGACCACCTGGTCTCGGCCTAGAGTTCGCGGCCCGTCTTGGCTGCCACCACTTTGCGCAGGGCGCGGTCGCGGTCGAGCAAGAAGCGGTAGTTGCCTAGCCACTCCTCGCCCTTCTCGCTCCGGAAGCGCTTCACGTCCTTGCGCTCGCTCGCGGCCATCATGGCCAGGGCCGACTCGAAGTCCTCGTCGCTCATGCGCTCGCCGTCGCGTTCGAGGAGCGCTTCGAGCACCAGGTCGCGCTTCACGGCGCGCTCCGCGGCTTGCTTCAGGTCGTCCTCGAACTCTGAGCGGGAGCCGCGCTCTTCTAGCTCGGAGAGGTAGTCCTGGAGGCTCTGGTTCCGTTGACGTTGGAGGTCCTCGGAGAGCTCCTCGAGCAGCGCACGCTGTCGTCTGGTCACGAGCGACCTGGGAAGCGCCATGTCGATGGCGCCCACGAGCTTGTCCACGAACTCGTCACGCTGGGCCTTGAAGGCCTCGCGGTCGACCTGCGCGGCGAGGCTCTTGCGGATCTCGGCGAGGGTGGCCTCCCAGGAATCGAAGCCCAACGTGGCCGCGAAGGCGTCGTCTGGGTCGGGCAGCTCCTTGGCCTTGACGTCGCTGACGCGCACGGCGAGCGAGCGGCGCGGAGACTCCTCGGCCTCGCTCTCGGGCCCCAGGTCCAGGTCGACCTCGTCGCCGATGGCCTTACCCGTCAGCTGCTCGACGATGTGGTCCTCGGTGCGCGTCAGGTCCACCGGCATGCTCCCGGCCGAGTCCTCACCGAGGCTCTCCAGGGTCAGCACGTCGCCCGCTTCGATGGGCCGCTCAACCGGCACGAGCGTGGCGTGTTCCTCGCGCAGCCTCTCGATCGTGCGCTCGACGTCCTCCTCGCTCGGCTCGCTCGCCGGGCTGTCCAACTCGATCGAGTCAAGGTCGGGCAACTCGAAGGTGGGGTAGAGGTCGGCATGCACCTCGAAGGTGTAGTCCGCACCCTCCACCGGTGGTTCCCCGTGGAAGTGGGCGTGGACGGGCATCAGCTCGAGTTCGCGCACGGCTTTCGGGTAGTGCTCGTCGACCAGCGTCTCGCGCACCTCCTCGGCCAGGGCCTCGCGACCGATGCGCTGCACCAGCACGCCTCGAGGGGCTCGTCCGGGCCTGAACCCAGGGACCCGCACCTTGCGCGAGAGGTCGGACAGGACGCGATCGAAGGTGGCGTCGACCACGGGCGCCGGCACCTTGACGGTGAAGGTCGCGCTTACGTCCTGCTTCTCCTTGAGCTGGGTTTCCATCTGGGCCTCTTTCACTAATCGAGCAGCGCGCCTGTTGCCTGTGGCGCGCTGCGGGGCGTCGAGCCTCGGCGGTGCCCACCTTCGGGGCGGGCGCTCGGGCGGGCGGCCATCTTGGTGCGAGGAGCGGGACTTGAACCCGCACGTCAAAGACACCAGATCCTAAGTCTGGCGCGTCTACCAATTCCGCCATCCTCGCTCGCGGCCTACCACCTCGAGGCGGCGCCCCGAAGGGGAAGGTGGGGTGGATGAAGGGATTTGAACCCTCGACCCCCGGAACCACAATCCGGTGCTCTAACCGACTGAGCTACATCCACCACGCTCGCGTCATGAGTCTAGCAGACGCGCGCCGAGCCCGCAGGGGCACCGGCGGCGAAATGTTACCACGCGCCCATCGCGCTCGGCGTTCAGTTAGCGCGCCGCGAAGCCTGACTCAGGCACCGCGCGCAGGCTCGACCCGGTCGCGCCCCAAACCCTTGGCTAGGTACAGGCGCTCGTCGGCGAGGGCCATGAGGGCGCCAGGGACGAACCCCACCTCGTCGCTGCTCGCCACCCCCAGGCTCGCTGTGACGCGCAACGCTGGGTCCATCGCCGGCCAGCTGCTCGAGGCGATCAGCGACCGCAGCTCGTGAGCCACCTCGACGCCACGCGCTAGGTCGGCCCCGGGCAGGAGCACCGCGAACTCCTCACCGCCAAGGCGAGCGGCGAGGTCGCTCGCCCGCAAACGCTTGCTGAGGACAGTTGCCACACCGCGCAGGACCTCGTCGCCGGCCGCGTGGCCGAAGCCGTCGTTCACGCTCTTGAAGCGGTCCAGGTCGATCACCACCAGCGCACACGGGTGTCTCGTGCGGGCGCTGCGGTCGACGGCTTCCCGGAGCCGCAGATCGAACAGGCGCCGGTTGGCGAGCGAGGTCAAGGCGTCGAGGCTGGCGTCTAGCTCGAGCTGAGCCGCGCGGCCTTCGAGGTCGCGGTGATCGTGCACGAGGCTGTCGTAGAGCATCACGAGCGCTTCTCGCTCGCGCTTCTCGGCTGCAGCCTCGGCGCGCGCGAGCGCGAGCTCAGCCTGCCACCTCTGAGCCTCCAGCTCCCGCGCCGCTGCGGCCCGTTCAGCCGCGATCTCTCGCTCATGGAAGGACTCGAAGTGCTCGAGCGCTCGCGCGTGGTCGCCCACGCGCTTCCAGTACCGTGCCAGGACGGCTTGCGCGGCCGCTTGCTGGCCTAACGCACCTCCGGCCTCAGCGAGGGCCAGAGCTCGTTCGAGCGGCGCGAGCACCTCCGCCTCTCTGCCTCGGTCGAGGAGGTACTCGGCGTAGAAGCGCAGATGCTCGGCCAAGTCGAGGGGCTCCCCGAACTCCTCGTGCGCCCTCTCGCCTTCGACGAACGCCGCCTCGGCGCGCTCGTGCTCGCCCGCCGCGGCCAGCGACAGCGCCAGGTTCGTGAGCTCGCCGTTGACGGCCTCGGGCTGCGTCTCCCGCCGCAACACGAGCGAACGCTCCGCGTAGTTGAGCGAGTCCTCGGCGCGTCCGAGCAGGCGTGTGGCGATCGACAGGTTGGTGAGCACCGCCGCCTCGCGCACGTGATGACCGTTCCGGACGGCGTGAGCTAGGCTCGCCTCGAAGTGGTCGATGGCTTCGGGGTACCTCCCGGAGCGGGAGTAGACGATGCCGAGGCTGTTCTGCACGCGAGCCATGCCGGTCCCGTCACCTGAGCGCCGGTGCTCCTCGAGCGCGAGACCGAAGGCAGCGATCGCGCCGGGCGGGTCGCCAGCCGAGTCGTGAACGATGCCGATACGGTGGTGCGCGTTGCCCAGCCAGGCGGCCGGCCCCCACGAGTCCTCCGGCGCCTCGCGAGCCAGCCCGAGGGCCCGCTCGAGCACCTCCAGCGCGCCGCGGAGCTGGCCCGAGCGGCGGCGGGCGTCGCCCGCCTCGACGAGCGCGGCGCCCTCCAAGGCCCAGGCGCTCTTGGACGGCTCGCGGCGCCTGAGCGCCCGCGCCGCCTCAAGCGCCGCTTCGGCCGCAGCCAGGTACTCGGGCGCCTTGCTGTCGCAGGCCAGCCTGGCGGCCTCCACGAGACGCTCGACCTCACCAGTATCCGGGATGCCTGGCGCGACCCGCCGGTCCGACACGTTGGCCGCATGGTCGCTGCTCACACACCCAAGCTACCGCACGATCGCTACCGCGTGCCCAGCGAGCACCAGCGCGCCGGGCTCGAGCTGGGTAGGCGTGGCGGAAGACGTGTCGGACGAGAGGACGACCTCGCCGCCCTCCAGCCCGGGGGCCTCGACACGCTGAGCGGCCTCGGAGAGGTTGCACACCACGGACACGGGACCGCGCCTCATCACGAGCCAGCGGGCTGTCTCGTCGAAGCGGACAGAGGTGTTCTCGAGGTTGCCATCGCGCAAGCTGGGCAGGCGGCGCCGCAGGTCGATCAGCGCTCGGTGCCACGCCAGCAGGCGCGCGTGAGGCTCGACCTCTAGCTCGTGCCAGGCGAGCTTCGAGCGGGTGAAGGTGGTCTCGGCTTGCGGGTCCTGGATCTCGTCCGGCCCCCAGCCGAAGGCGGCGAACTCCTCTTGCCGTCCGCGCCTCACGGCATCGGCCAACTCGGCTTCGGCATGGTCGGTGAAGTAGAGGAAGGGCGTGGAGGCTCCCCACTCCTCCCCCTGGAAGAGCATGGGTACGAACGGAGACGCCAAGACCAGCGCCGCGCCGATCTTCAGCTGCCCCTCGGAGAGGAGCTGGCTCGTTCGCTCACCCAGCGCGCGGTTCCCGACCTGGTCGTGGTTCTGCAGGCACCCTACGAAGCTGTGGCCAGTGAGTCCGGTGGCCGGGCGTCCGTGACGGCGCTCGCGATGAAGGGAGTAGCGCCCGTCGTAAGCGAAGCCTCGCGTCAAGGTCTTGGCGAGGTCGGCCAGGGTGCCGAAGTCCGCGTAGTAGGCTTCCCGCTCGCCTGTGAGAGCGGCGTGCAGGGCATGGTGGAAGTCCTCGTTCCACTGGGCGTCGATGCCGTAACCCCCGATGGCGCTTGGGCGCACGATCCTGGGGTCGTTCAGGTCGCTCTCGGCGATGAGCACCAGGTGCCGGGCGAGGGCGCTCTCGAGTCCGTCGACCTCGTCCGCTAGCTGCTCCAGGAAGTGCCGGGCGGACGTGTCGGCGATCGCGTGCACGGCGTCGATGCGCAGCCCGTCGAAGTGGTACTCGCGCAACCACATCAGGGCGTTGTCGATCAGGAAGCGCCGCACCTCGTCGCTGCCGGGCCCGTCGACGTTCACCGCGTCGCCCCACGGCGTGGAGTAGCGGTCCGTGAAGTACGGACCGAAGCGCTCGAGGTAGTTCCCGGACGGCCCGAGGTGGTTGTAGACCACGTCGAGCAACACCGCCAGGCCGCGCTCGTGGCAGGCGTTAACGAGGCGCTTGAGGCCCTCGGGCCCGCCGTACGCGTGGTGCGGGGCGTAGAGGTCCACACCGTCGTACCCCCAGCCGCGAGCGCCGGAGAACTCGGCTACGGGCATCAGCTCTACGTGGGTGACTCCTAACCGGCAGAGGTGCTCGAGGCGACCTATCGCGGCCTCGAAGGTGCCCTCCTCGGTGAACGTGCCCACGTGGAGCTCGTAGATCACCGCTGAGCCCAACGGCGGCTGCTGCCAGCCCTCGTCCGACCAAACGAAGGCGCCGTGCTCCAGCCACCGTGAGGGACCGTGAACGCCGTAGGGTTGCCAAGCCGACCTGGGATCTGGGAAGGGACCATCGCCGCCGACACGGAACTCGTAGTCGACGCCGTGGCGGACTCGCGGCGTGTCCAGCTCCCACCAACCGCCGGGCGAACGAGCCATCGGCTCGTCTCGGCCGGCGCTACGGAGCTCGAGCGACGGCGCTCTCGGTGCCCAGACGCGTACCAGCGCCACTATCGAGTCCCCCCGGCTACGAGCAGCGCTACCGGGAACCGTGCCAACAGCCGCCCGACGCTCACGTGACCGCCCTCGTGCCGCTCCCCGCTCATGAGGTCGCGCCAGGAGCCCGCTGGCAGCTCGATGACCGTGTCACCCCAGTCGCCGCCGAGGCGCTTCACCAGCCTGGGCGCGAGGGTTATCACGTCGTCGCCACGACGGTAAGCCACGAGGTGCTCGGCCGCCTGCCCCTCGGCGAGTAGCGCCGCGTACCTTCCCGCTGGGCCGAAGCTCAGGGGATGGCTGCGCCGCGCGCTCAAGGCCTGGCGGGTCACCCATTGCTTCGGTAGGCCCTCGTCCATGCGTTGCAGGAGCTCTTCGGGAGAGAGCCGTGCGCTCTCGGCGAGGAGGCGTCGGCGGAGCTCGAAGTCCACAGGTCGACGGTTGTCGGGATCGACGAGGCTCAGGTCCCAGAGTTCGGTGCCCTGGTAGGTGTCGGGCACGCCGGGTGCCGTCAGCTTGATCAACGTCTGAGCGAGGCTGTTCAGGCGCCCGTGATCGATCAGCTCGGCAACGAACTCCTGGAGGTCGGCACGGAACTCGTCGTCGTCGAGGATGGCTTGGGCGAAGTCGCTGATGCCTCGCTCGTAGGCTTCGTCCTGAGTCGTCCAGGAGGTGTGCAGTTTCGCTTCGCGCACGGCCTTGAGGAGGAACCCCTCGAGTCGCTCGCGGTCGATGGGCCAGGCGCCGACGAGCGTCTGGTAGATGAGGTACTCGGTGTTCCGGTCGGGCGCCTCGCCGCGCCGGTGCCTCGCGTTGTGACGGGCCCACCTGGCGGCAGCTTCGGACCAGCGCGAGGGGATCTCGGAGAGCACCGCCAAGCGGGCGCGAACGTCCTCGCTGCGTTTCGTGTCGTGAGTGGTGGAGGCCAGCATCGTGAGCGGCCGCTCTTCCTGCGCCCTCGCGCACTCGCTGTGGAAGGTCGAGAGCGACGTCCCGAAGCGGCGCGGGTCTCCACCGACCTCGTTCAGCGCGATCAGCACGTTGTATCGGTAGAAGGCGGTGTCCTCGACGCCTTTGGCCATGGCTGGCCCCGTGAGCTGCTGGAATCGCAGCGCCAGCTCGCCCTCGAGCTGCCCGTCGTGACGCAGCAGGAGCAGGTCCGAGAGGAAGGCGAAGAGCTCGGGGTCCAAGTCCGTCCGGGCGTCGCGGGCAGCCTCGATCGCGTGCCCCACGTGGCGCTCGTCGTCGGGACCGACGGCGTTCGCGACGACCGACACGTACGACCTGTAGACGGGGAAGTGGACGGCGACCTCGCAGAGCGCCTCGCGCAGCTCGCGGCGGGTGTAGTCGCGGTGGCGCCGGTGGCGCTCGCAGATGTCGACGAAGAGGCTGGTGAGTCGGTAGAGCTCGCTCGCCAGCAGTTCGTTCAGCACGTACCTCTTGCACTCCTGCGCGAGCTCGTCGAAGCTCACCTCCGAAAGGGTGAAGTCGGTGTAGGTCCGCTTCAGGTCGTGTTCACCGCTCGGGTCCACGAAGAGCCCGCCGACGAGGTTGAGGAAGTCGTACCCGGTCGTGCCCTCGATGGGCCACGCTTGGGGGAGCTGCTCGCCCGCCTCGAGGATCTTCTCGGCGACGATCCAAGCGCCGGGGCAGGCGTCACGCAGACGCGAGAAGTACTGGCCGGGGTCCCGCAAACCGTCTGGATGATCGATGCGCAGGCCTGCTACCCATCCTCGGCGTACCCACTCGATGGGCAGGGCGTGGCTAGCCTCGAAGACCTCGCGGTCCTCTACTCGCAACCCGGCGAGGTCGTCAATGTCGAAGAAGCGGCGGTACCCCAGGTCGCGGCTTCCGGTGCGCCAGAAGGCGAGCCGGTAGTTCTGTTGATCCAGGAACGAGTCCAGGGCGTCGGGGTCGGCGTTGAGCCGCTCGACCTCGGCGTCGATGGCGGCTGCCGCCTCGGGCTCCTCGCGGCACAGGCGCGTCAGCAGCCCCGACAGCACCGCCTTGTCGCGATGCCGGCGCTCCACCATCTGACGAGCAGTCACGGTGGGGCGGGGTAGACGAGCGTGGCTCTCGGCCAGGAACCGTAGCAGCGCCGAACCGCAAGGCTCGGAGCTGCGGCCGAGCAGGCCCGGCAGGCTGGACGGGTCGACGGGGAAGAGGTGATCCTCGTAGTGGACCGCGAACGCACCTCCGTCATGGCTGACGTGCAAGAGACCGTCCTCGAGCACCCGCCCGTAGTGGTCGCCCAAGACGGGCAGCAGCACCTTGTTCGGCCAACGCTCCTCGGAGGCGTCCCAATCGACGTCGAAGTAGACGGCGTAGCGGCTCGAGGGTCCGTTCTCGAGAACGTCCCACCACCAGGGGTTCTGCCTGCCGGAGATCGCCATGTGGTTCGGTACGACGTCTACGACCTGGCCCAACCCCGCCGCGCCCAGCGCTTCGCACATGCGCGCGTGAGCTTCGGCGCCTCCCAGCTCCGCGTTCACGCGACCGGGGTCCACGACGTCGTAGCCGTGCTTGCTACCGAGGGCCGCCTGGAGGTACGGGGATAGGTAGACGTGGCTGAGGCCCAGTTCACGCAGGTAGGTGGCGAGTTCGCTCACCTGAGCGAACGTGAAGCCGGCGTGGAGCTGCAGGCGGTAGGTCGAGGAGCCCTCAGGGATCACGGCGCAGCACCACCAGCGCTCTCGCCTCGACCTCCAGGCTCTCGCCCGGCGCGAGCGCCTGCACGCCACCCCTCCGGACGGTGCTCGTGTCGAGCACCCTGACCCAGCTCCTACCCCACTCCTCGCCTGGCAGGCGGAACGCCAGCGTCTCGTCGTGGGCGTTTATCATCACGTAGAAATCGTCGTCGGTCACGGGCTCGGCCCTGGGGTTGGGGTTGGGGATGGCCGACCCGTTCAGGTAGATGCCGAGCGACTTGGCGTGGCCTTGCTCCCAGTGTTCCTCGGCCATCTCGTCGCCGTCCGGCGTGAACCAGGCGATGTCGTCCACCTCGCTGCCGTGGATCGGACGGCCTTGGAACCAGCCCCGCCGACGGAACACGGGATGCCGCTTGCGCAGCTTGATCAACCTGCGGGTGAAGTCGAAGAGCGACTCGTCCAGGTCTTCCCAGTCGTACCAGGAGAGCTCGTTGTCCTGGCAGTAAGCGTTGTTGTTGCCCTGCTGGGTCCGGCCGATCTCGTCTCCGCCGAGGAGCATCGGTACGCCCTGCGAGAGCAGCAGGGTGGCGAGGAAGTTGCGCTGCTGACGTGCGCGGAGCTCGTTCACCTGCGGATCGTCGGTAGGTCCCTCGACACCGCAGTTCCAGGAGCGGTTGTGGTCCTCGCCGTCGCGGCTGTCCTCGCCGTTGGCCTCGTTGCGTTTCTGCTCGTAGGTGACGAGGTCGCGGAGCGTGAAGCCGTCGTGGGCGGTGATGAAGTTGATGCTCGCGTAGGGGAGCCGAGAGGTGTTCTCGTACAGGTCGGAGCTGCCCGTGAAGCGCGCCGCGAACTCCCCCATCGTCTGGTCCTCACCGCGCCAGAAGTCCCTGACGCAATCGCGGTACTTGCCGTTCCATTCGGTCCACACTGGTGGGAAGTTGCCGACCTGGTAACCCCCCTCGCCCACGTCCCACGGCTCGGCGATCAGCTTGACTTGGCTGATGACGGGGTCCTGTTGGATGAGGTCGAAGAACGCCGACAGGCGGTCCACGTCGTGGAGCTCGCGAGCCAGGGTCGAGGCCAGGTCGAAGCGGAAGCCGTCGACGTGCATCTCGACCACCCAGTAGCGGAGCGAGTCCATCAGCAGCTGCAGCGCGTGCGGGTGGCGCATGTTGAGGCTGTTGCCTGTTCCGGTGTAATCCATGTAGTAGCGCTTGTCGTCGGTGAGGCGGTAGTAGTAGGCGTTGTCGATGCCCTTGAAGCTGAGCATCGGACCGAGGTGGTTGCCCTCCGCGGTGTGGTTGTACACCACGTCGAGGATCACCTCGATGCCCGCCTGGTGAAGGCGTTTGACCATCTGCTTGAACTCCGGCACCGCAGCGCCCGGGCGCCTGTCGGCCGCGTACTCATCGTGCGGCGCGAGGTAGCCGATGGAGTTGTAACCCCAGTAGTTCCTCAGGCCCTGGTCGATCAAGTGCTTGTCGTGGATGAAGTAGTGCACCGGCATCAGCTCGACCGCGGTCACACCGAGGCGCTCCAGGTACTCGATCACCGCCGGGTGAGCCAGGCCGGCGTAGGTTCCGCGCAGCTCGGCCGGCACCTCGGGATGCCGCGCGCTCAGGCCCTTCACGTGGGTCTCGTAGATGATCGTCTCGTGCCAGGGGAGCCCCAGCTTCCGGTCACCGCTCCAGTCGAAATGGGGTTGATGCACCACGCACTTGGGCATGGCTGCCGCGCTGTCGCTCTCGCTGCGGACCTCGTGCCCCTCGTCGAAGCTGTAGGGGAAGACGGACTCGCCCCAACGGACCTGGCCGTCGATCGCCTTCGCGTAGGGATCGAGCAGCAGCTTGTCGGGGTTGCAGCGGTGACCGTTGCTCGGGTCCCACGGCCCGTACACGCGGAAGCCGTAACGCTGCCCCGGCTCCACGCTAGGCAGGTAGGCGTGCCAGCAGTAACCGGTCACCTCGCGCAACTCGAGGCGGGTCTCGTCACCGGCCTCGTCGAACAGGCACAGCTCGACCCGCTCGGCGATCTCGGAGAACAGCGAGAAGTTCGTCCCGAAGCCGTCGTACACGGCGCCCAATGGGTAAGCTTGGCCAGGCCAGACCTTCATCAGATCGTTGCTCCTCGTCACTCGTCGGTTTCGCCCGTCGGCCTGCAGGCTGCGGGCGTCGTCGGGGTAGGGTACTTCGGCCGTCTGGATCGCTCGGGTGCACATGGCGCACCCGCCAGGATTCGAACCTGGGACCTACCGCTTAGAAGGCGGCTGCTCTATCCACTGAGCTACGGGTGCGTGCAGCGGCCACGCCCTCGTCCGGGCGCAGGCGGCGCGGTGGGTGGGCGCCCTGTCCGCCCACCGAGGCCGCGTGAGTGGAGCGGGAGAAGGGATTCGAACCCTCGACATA
>SKSV01000106.1 GCA_007122815.1 Trueperaceae bacterium
CCGCGCGTCCTGTCCGGGATGCAACCGACCGACTCCCTGCACTTGGGCAACTACCTGGGCGCGCTCAAGCAATGGGTCGCACGTCAAGACGACCAGGACGCGCTCTTCTGCGTCGTGGACCTGCACGCGTTGACGGTGCCCGAAGCCGTCGACCCGGACGACCTGCGCCATCGCTCGAGGGCGGTCGCAGCCCTCTACTTCGCCTGCGGGATCGATCCCCAACGCAGCGTGGTGTTCCTCCAGTCGCACGTGCCCGAGCATGCCGAGTGCTCCTGGATACTCACCTGCACTACCCCCTTGGGGTGGCTGTACCGCATGACGCAGTTCAAGGCGAAGTCCGAGGGCCGCGAGTCCGTGGGAGCGGGGCTGCTCACCTACCCCGTCCTCCAGGCCGCGGACATCCTGCTCTACGACGCCGACGAGGTGCCCGTCGGCGAAGACCAGGTCCAGCACGTGGAGCTCACGCGCGACATCGCCGTGCGCTTCAACCGCCTCTTCGGTGAGACCTTCGTGCTGCCCAAGGCGATGATCGCCGGCTCGGGCGCTCGGGTGATGGCGCTCGACGAGCCGACCGTGAAGATGAGCAAGAGCTTGGCGGTCGACCGGCCCGGTCACGCGATAGGCCTCCTCGACCCTCCCAACGTGCTGAAGAAGACCATCATGTCGGCTGTCACCGACTCAGAGCGCGAGTTCAGCCCGGAGCGAGCGAGCCCCGGCGTGCGCAACCTCCTCACGATCCTCGGGGCGCTTGGCGGCGAGCCGCTGGACGCCATCAGCGCGCGCTTCGAGGGACGCGGCTACGGCGACCTCAAGAAGAGCGTCCTGGAGGCCGTGATCGAGACCGTCACACCCATCAGGGAGCGCTACGAGGAGCTGATGGGCGACCCCGCCGAGCTGGACCGGATACTGGCGCTCGGCGCCGAGGCCGCGCGCGAGCGCGCCACCGCCACGCTGGCGCGGGTGAAGGCAGCCGTCGGAGTGGGCGTCTAGCCGCCAGGCGGTGGCCGGACTGCTCTTCGTGTTCCTCGACGGGGTCGGGCTCGGGTCCGGGGAGCCGGCCGTGAACCCCTTGGCTGAGCGATGGCAGGGACTGCGGGCTCTCGCGGGCGGTGACTGGACGGAGGGTTCGTGGCCCACGGGATCGCGCGGAGGTGTCGTCAGCGCAGCCCTCGACACGTCGCTCGGGGTAGCCGGGCTCCCTCAGTCGGCTACGGGTCAGACCACCTTGCTGACGGGACGCAACGCGGCGTTGTCGATGGGCAGACATTACGGTCCCTGGCCTGGGCCGACGCTCCTCGCGCTGCTCCACGCCGGCAACCTCTTCATGGACGGCGTGAGTTCGGGCGGGGCGCTGCTGGCGAACGCCTACCCGCCGGCCTACTTCCAGGCGCTCGAGCGGGCAGCGAACGGTGAGGCCGCCCGCTCGAACTCGCCTACCCGCAGAGCTCGGGCGTCCGCTCCGGTCAGCGCGGCGCGGGCCGCGGGGTTGGCGTTGGCCGACCTGGCGGCGTACGGGGCCGGAAGAGCCGTCGCTGCCGACCTGGACGGTTCGGGGTTCGCTCCAAGCCCAGCTCACGCTCCACGGTTCGATGTTCGTGCCCAAGCGGAGGTGCTAGCCGCTCTGGCGGGCGAGCACGCCTTCACCTTCTTCGACGTGTGGGCCGGCGACCGCGCAGGACACGCCCAGGACCGGAGCGCCGCGAGTCGCTTCCTGACCCGCCTGGACACCTTCCTACCCGCCCTCGTGGAGGCGTTGCCGTCTGAGGTGACCCTGCTGATCACGAGTGATCACGGCAACCTCGAGGACATGAGCGCGCCTCGGCACACCCGCGCGAACGTCCCGCTGCTCGCGCTCGGACCGCACGCCGAAGCCTTCGCTGACGCTCGCTCGCTGCTCGACGTTGCCCCGGCCGCGAGAGCCGTACTGGCGCGGGACGAAGCGCGCGAGCGGGCGACCCGCCGCGGCGGTCGCTTCAGCCGAGCATGAGCAGGGCCGTCTCGTACCAAGCCCCCGCCAGCAGCAACACCGCGGCCAAGACGAGCATGGAGAGCGTCTTGCGCAGCGCGAGCGGGAACCCGGCGAAGCCCTGACGCACTATCGTCACCAATAGCATGCCGCCACCGGCGACCACCAGGAAGTAAGCCGTCAGCTCGATCACCACCAAGACCAGCGTGGCGAGCAGCGCGATGGGCCCACTCGCGACGTACAGGACGCCGAACGGCAAGCCGTTCGCGAAGAACTGAGGCACCGCCAAGAGGTAGGCCGGGACGCCGAAGAGCAGCCCCAGCCAGAAGAGCAGCAGCGTTACCACACCGAAATTCTGGTAGAAGATCGTGACCGCCAGACGCATGGGATCGCCCGACTGGAGCGCGTCGGTGGCGCCGACCTGCCCGAGCGCCTGACCTAGCAAGACCATCACCGCGTCGTCGCACTCCGGCGGGAGGGCAGAGCCGCTCCAGACACCCACCGCGAAAGCGGCGTAGAGCAGCACCATGGTGCCGATGACCAAGCGCCGGTGCTCCCGGGTGTACTCCAGGGCGCTACCCAACACCCTCCGGAGAGGCGACGGACGCACCAGCAGCACGAGCACCAACAGGGTCAACCCGCCGAAGATGGCGCTCGCGACGGGTGAAGCGAGCCAGCCGCGGTTCGTGGTGTCCACCCGGAACCCGACGGAGACCGCGCGCCAACCTTCGTCCTCGCGGACCAGGTCGACCTGCACCACGTCGAGCTGGTCGACTGGCCGCACCGCGCTGTAGGTGAAGCGCCTCTCGTCGGGCTCGTCCAGGTCGTGCTGGCGGCGGTCCTCGAGGTTCACTCGTGTCCCCTCGGGCGGCGGTGGCGCAGCAACGAGCTCCGGCAACTGCAGGCAGACCTCGCGCGCCTCCAGACCCATGAGGTCCGTCAGAACTGTCGCGGGGCGGTCCAGCCAAGCCTCGACGGCCGCGTCGGCAACCTCGGCAGGATCGTCGCCCGCCACGAGCACCTCGGCGTCCGCGGGATCCGGCAGGGGGATCGCGTCCTGCGCCGCTGCGAAGCCGAGAACCGACCCACCCGTCGAGAACGCGATGGCCGTCAGCAAGCACACGAGGCCGCGTAGCGATGGCGTC
This sequence comes from Trueperaceae bacterium, assembly GCA_007122815.1. Classification (GTDB taxonomy): domain Bacteria; phylum Deinococcota; class Deinococci; order Deinococcales; family Trueperaceae; genus CSSed10-48. The sequence goes on from SKSV01000106.1 coordinate 3,112, forward strand.
ACGGCCCGCATTGTACGAGACGGAGGCTCAGCGCGCGCGTGCGATGGGATGCCCGGCGTCGGTAGACTCGCGCTGGTGAAGCGCCTCGCGTGGTACCTCAACGTGCCGTTCCGGACCGTACGCGCGTTCGTTCCGGCTCTAGCGCGTCCCGACGACACGTTCGCCGCGCGCTGGTTGCCGCCCGCTGAACTCGAGCTCTACCTGGCCATGGACGTGCGCGACCGCGATCACGCCTGCCGCGTGGCGCGCGCCGTGCTGCGGCGCCATCCCGAAGCCCCCGAGAAGCTCGTGCGCGCTTCTCTGCTGCACGACGTAGGCAAGTCCGGAGCGCCCTTCAGTCCATGGTTGCGGGTGGCGGTTCACGTCTACCGACCTCGGCAGGCACCGGCTCCCGGCGCCGGCTCGAGGCTGGCAGACGCCCTGAGGCGCCATCACCAGCACCCTCAGCTGGGCGCCGCCATGATCCTGGCCTGCGGGGGCGACCCGGACGTGGCAGAGCTCGTGCGCCATCACCACGACGCCGAAGGGCCCCCCGGCGCGGACGCGATCCGGAGCGTGGACGCGCTGACCTGAGCGCCCAGGAGCGGCGCGCGTCAGGCAGGGGGCGTCTCCGCGCGGCGGCGCCGTGCCCCGAGCCAGAGAGCTAGCTGCTTCAGAGCCACCAGGGCCGCGCTCGCCAGCGCCGCGGTGGTGGCTGTGAAGGCGAGCTCTTGATCGAGTGTGGCCTGCATGGTGGCCAGGTAGACCAGCGGTGCGTAGAGAACGATGGTCACCCGAGTGGCGGGAGGTTCGCGCCGGAAGAACAGCAGCAGGGCCACGATGAGGACGAGAGCGGCGACGCCTCCCCACGGGTAGACCGGAAGGCTGGCACCGAAGGCGGTAGCGAGCGACTTCCCGCCGCGGAAGCGCACGTACGGTGACCAGGCGTGACCGGCCACAGCGGCCACACCGGAGATCGAGGCGAGCGCGAGCGGCACCCCTCCCTGCCCTCCGAGCGCATGCCCCATCGCGGCTCCCAGCGCGGCCGCGGCGGCTCCCTTGGACACGTCGACCACGAGCACCGCGAGGCCCCAACCGAAGCCCAAGTTGCGGGCCGTGTTCATCGCGCCCATGTTCCCCGAGCCCACCTCGAAGATGCGCTTGCCGCGCAGGCGGGCTGCGATGGCAGCCGTCGGGAAGCCGCCGAGCAGGTAGCCGACGGCGAGGGCCGCAAGCACGTCGAAGCCGCTCAAGCGCTCACCTCCGACAAGGCCCTGAGGGCCTTGAGCTCACCCACGTGCTCGCGCACGTAGGTGCTCAGAGCGCGCCAGGCGCGCGCCCGGTCGAGTGGCGGCGAGGTCACCGCTTCGCGCAGTGAACCCCCGAGCGCCGTCGCGAGGGCACGCGCGCCGTCCTCGCCTACCTGGACGTCACGCGGACCCGTACCGTGCTCGCGGCAGCGCAGCGTGCCGTCGTCGGGCGCGAGTACCGTGGCGCGGGCACCGCAGCGCTCACAGGCGGGGTTCGAGCCGCTTCGAGCGCGCGGTGCCAGGCCGGCTAGCGCTATCAGTCGCCAGGCGTAAGCGAGCGCCACGGCCCCTGGATCGGAGTACCCGGCTATGCCCTTCAGCCCGCTCGTCACCACCGCAAGCAGCCGGTCGCCGACGTGAGCGTCGACGGTCAAGGCGTCGGCCAACTCCGCGATGAGGTGGGCGTAGGGATACGCCTCCGGCCGCGCCAAGCCGGCCAGGGCCCCGTTGAGGCGCACCTGCGTCAGGACGGCCAGGTCGTCGTCGCGCCTGCGGTAGGCCTGCACGGTGACGTCGTGGAAGAGCGAGAGCCGGGCGAGGTTGCCTCCCGGCAGGCGCCCCTTGCGCGCCACGGCGCGCCACTTGCCGTGCTCGGAGAGGAGTGTGACGACCACGTCACCGCTCGGCAACGGCGTGCGACGCAAGACCAGGGCGTCGCTGACGGTGTAGCGCTGCACGCCGGCAGTCTATCGCCAGGCGAGGGAGACGTCGGTCTCAGCCGCCTTCGGCGGCGCTGCGTGCCTTGCCGTACGCCATGCGCAGCTTGAACATCCCGCGCTTGTGCAGCTTGCGCAGATCCTCCTCCGACAGTCCGAGCTGGTCCGCCACCGCGACCAGCGCCTGGGGCGTGTGGCCCGCCATGCCCTCGAGGCGGACTACCGCTTCGCGCGCCGGCTCCTCGAGCTCGCCCAGGTGGGGCTCCAGGTCGGCGTTGGTCGCCTTGGGGCGCGCCTGCCGCGTTTTCGCGCCCTTCGAGCCGCTCGCCTTGCTCCGCCCGGGCTTGCTCCGCCCGGGTTTGCTCCGCCCGGGTTTGCTCCGCCCGGACGCGC
>SKSV01000341.1 GCA_007122815.1 Trueperaceae bacterium
CCGTGCGGATCACCCCCGACTGCGCGAACAGGAGCAGCACGTTGGCGAGGTTGGCTACACCGTCGATGGCCATGCTGGCGAGACGCCCCAGCGCAGCGGCTGCCACCAGGAGCGCCAGAGTGCGCAGCAGGCGGGCGGTCTTGGGCCGCAGCGGTAGAGCCCAGAGCATGAGCCCGCCGAGCGCCAGGGTCAGCGCCCCGTAGCTGGAGCGCACTTCGGAGAAGCCCCGGGGAGCCACGACCTCCAGACCCAGCAGCCTCGCCGTGAGCATCGGGTTGACTAGCGCCAGCAAGCCGACCGCCAGCGTGAGAGCGGCGGCGGCGTAGGCGAGTTGCGTGCGGAGCGTCATTCTCCGGGCATGCTATCACCGGCCGCGAGCGCCGCCAGGTTGTCGCGGTGGATGACCTCGTCGTAGTCCTTGCTCCCCAGACGCTCGGCTATGAGGCTGGTGTGGCAACCGCGGATCCGTTCCAGCGCAGTGCTCTCGAAGTTGGTGAGCCCGCGGGCCAGCAGACGCCCCTCGCACACCACGTCTACGGGGTCACCGAAGGCGAAGCGGCCCTCCACCGCCACCACCCCCGAGGGGAGGAGGCTGCGCCCGCGCTCCAGCGCGGCCGCGGCGCCGGCGTCGACGATCACGCGCCCGCGCGGCGCTTGCTCAGCTATCCACGCCTTGCGTGCGCTGGTGCCTCGCTTGGCCAGGAAGCGCGTGCCGCGCACCTCGCCGCGGGCCAGCGCCTCGAGCCCAGCTCCCCCTCCTCCGATGACGTAGGTCTCGATCCCAGCGCGGCTCGCGATGCGCGCCGCGCGCACCTTGGTGGCCATGCCGCCCGTTCCGCGGAGCGTGCCCGGTGTACCTCCAGCGAGGTACGTCACGACCTCGGCGTCCTCGACGAGCGCCAGCGGGCGCGCCTCCGGGCGGGAGTGCGGGTCGGCCTCGAAGAGCCCGTCCACGTCCGTCAGGATCACCAGCGCCTCGGCGTCGACAAGGTACGCAGCCCAGGCCGAGAGGGTGTCGTTGTCGCCGAGCTTGAGCTCGGCGGTGGCGACGCTGTCGTTCTCGTTTATCACCGGCACGACGCCCAACCTGAGGGTCGCCTCGAGCGCGCTCTTGGCGTTCACGTAGCGCTCCCGGTGCTGTACGTCGCCTGCTGAGAGGAGCAGCTGCGCGACGGGTTCGGGCGCGAGGGCGCGTTCCCACTCTAGGATCAGCAACGCCTGGCCGACCGCCGCCGCAGCCTGCCGCTCGGGCAGGGTCAGGGGCAACGCGAGGCCCAGCCGCTCGCGGCCGATGGCCCCGGCGCCGCTGGACACCACCACCACCTGGGCGTCTCGCGCCGCAGCGAGCACCTGCATCCCGCGCGCGATCGCCCACAGCTTGGGGCGGCTCAGCCTGCCGCTGTCGTCGGTGAGGGAGCTAGTACCGACCTTGACGACCACGCGCCGCCAACGTGCTGTGGGGGGTGCAACCGACGACACGGCGCCCATCCTACCCGCGGCGCGCTGCCATCACCGCCGCAGGGACTCCTCGGGCACCGTGCTAGACTCACGCCCGTTGCGTGCCCTAGGGACGCGACCTGGACGCGCCCGGGCCCGACCCCGCGGCGTGGACCGCGGGAGGCAGCCATGCGCGTCGCGATCGTGGGCGCCACAGGCGCAGTGGGGGAGGAGCTGCTCGAGTTGCTCGACGAGCGCTCGTTCCCGCTCACCTACCTGCGCCTGTTCGCCTCGCCGCGATCGGCGGGGCAGACGCGCCGCTTCGGCGGTCAGACCATCGAGGTAGAGCCACTGCCCGAGAGCGGCGACCTCGACTCCGACCTGGTGTTCTCCTCAGCCGGCGGTAGCGTCTCGCGAGAGCACGCCTGGCGCTGGGTCGAGCACGGCGCGGTGGTGATCGACAACACCAGCGCGTGGCGCCTGGACGAGCGTGTTCCCCTGGTTGTTCCCGAGGTCAACCTCGCTGCGTTGGCAGCTCATCAGGGCGTGGTGGCGAACCCGAACTGCTCAACGATCATCGCCCTGATGGCGTTGGCCCCGCTCCACCGCGCCTTCGGGCTCAAGCGCGTGACGGTGGCGACGTACCAAGCCGTGTCGGGAGCCGGCCAGGCTGGCATGAGCGAGCTCCGCGAGCAGACGCGCGCGGTGCTGGCGGGAGAGTCGCCGCAGCCGGAGAAGTTCGTGCATCCCATCGCGTTCAACCTCTTCAGTCACGACTCCGAGGTCGGCTCCGACGGCTACAACCTCGAGGAGCGCAAGCTGTTGCTCGAGTCGCGCAAGATCCTCGCGGCCCCCGAGCTCCGCCTCTCCGCCACCTGCGTGCGGGTCCCCGTCATGCGCGCACACGCGGAGGCGCTCCAGGTGGAGTTCGAGCGCTTCGTGGACGAGGCCGAGGCGCGCACCGTGCTCGCCCGGGCACGCGGGTTGCGCCTCGTCGACGACCGCACCTCGAACACCTTCCCCATGCCGCTGGAGGCTACCGGCCGCGACGAGGTGCTGGTCGGACGCATACGACCCGACGCCTCCAAGGCGGGGGCGTTGGCGCTCTTCGTGGTGGGTGACCAGATCCGCAAGGGCGCCGCCCTGAACGCGGTGCAGATCGCCGAGGCGCTCGCCGTCTGAGCGGCGATCATCATGCGGCGCCTGGCCTCAGGGCGCTATGCGCCCCGTGCGGCGGTAGACCTCGAGGGCTCCCCACTCGCGCACCGCCTGATCGAGATCGGCAAGCGTGCGAGCGACGTCCCAGTCGAGCGACGGGACCGCGGTGCCACTGCTGCGGTAATCGACCGGGTACGGCACCAGCGTCGTCCAGCCCTGAGTGTGGAAGGTGGCTAAGGCCCGCGGCATGTGCATCGCCGAGGTCACCAAGAGCCAGGTCTCTCCGGGAGCAGGAGGTGACTCGCGCAGCGCCGTGATGGCGTCCTCGTAGGTGCTTCGGGCGTCGCCGAGGAAGCGCAGGTCGCGCCCCTCGAAGACGGGTCCGAACCAGAGCGAGCGGTCCGTCCCCTGAAGGCGGAAGTCCTGCCAGAACGCGTCGGCGAAGACCCCCGTGAAGACCAGCCGCGCCTCGGGGTAGCGCTGCGCCAGGGCGGCCGCGGCGGCGATGCGCTCCCCGGCGTCGTTGAGCGTCAGCTGGTCGCGCGCCGCGGTGATCCTCCACTCGACCGCGCCGCCCAGGACCAGGACGCCATCCACGCTGGGAGGGAGCGGAACGGGCGCTACTCGCTCCTCGAGCGGCCCGGCGATCCACTCCGTGAGCGGCAGCACGACCGTCACGGCGATGGCGGCCAGCACGAGGGTGAGCAGGCTCGCGGCCAACGCGTGCCAGCGCAACCAGGTCGCCACGAGCGCCAACGCTAGGGCCAAGACGAGCAAGCTGCTCGGCTGAAGGAGCGCCCATAGTGTCTCGCTCACACCGCTCTCCTCTCGACGCACAACCCGCGTCTGCTACCCTGGCAGTCAAACACGAACGCAGCGGGCGCACGGTGCAGGGGTCGTTACGAGCCCACCGGGCCGCTCCGAGGAGGCTGACATGAAACTGGCGATCGTCACCGACTCCACGTGCGACCTGACCACCGAGCAACTCTCGGACCTCAAGGTACACCGCGTCCACCTGTACGTCGCCTTCAAGGGCGAGACGCACCGGGACTGGATCGACATCACCCCCAAGGTCATCATCGAGGGGGTGAAGGCAGGCGCCGACCTGCCGACCACCAGCCAGCCGAGCCCAGAGGACTTCACGACCGCCTACAAGGCGGCGGTGGCGGACGGGGCGGAGCAGATCCTGGTCATCACCATCTCCAGCGCCATCTCCGGGACCTTGCAGTCGGCCAACATCGCGGCTGAGAGCGCCGGAGTGCCCGTCACGGTCTTCGACTCCAAGCAAGCGAGCATGGGCATAGCTCACCTGGTCAGGGTGGCTGCCGGCATGCGCGACGAGGGCGCCAAACTAGAGGACATCATCCCCACCCTCGAGCGTGTGCGAGACAGCATGCAAGTGGTGTTCGCCGTCGACACGCTCGATTTCCTGCTCAAGGGCGGGCGCGTCAGCAGGGCCTCCGCTCTCATCGGTGGGATGTTGAACATCAAGCCGCTCCTCACCCTCGACGACGGGAAGATCGTGCCCGCGGCCCGCGCGCGCGGCACGAAGAAGGCCATCGCGGAGCTGGTCGCGCGCGTGAAGGCGCACGCCGCGAAGTTCCCGGGTCCGCTGGTGCTGGACTTCCTGCACTCCCAGGACCCGGCGGCCGCCGAGACTCTCAAGCGGGCGGTCAGCGACGCCGGCGTGCAGTACGAAGGTGGGGACGTGTACGAGATCGGTGCCGTGATCGCCTCTCACGTGGGACCAGGGACCTTCGGTTACTACGCGCACGTGCGGCCCTGAGGCGCTGGCTGAGCTCAGCTAGGCACGCGTCGGCGTAGACCCCGTAGCGCAGACCCGGGAACGCTAGCCTCGCCGCGATGCACGCTCTCGTGCACAGCGCGGCGCTGGCTGGCGTAGACGCCATCGAGGTGAGCGTGGAGGCCTCGATAGCCGGGGGCCTGCCCGGCGTTCACGTGGTGGGGTTGCCCGACGCCGCCGTGCGCGAGGCGCGCGAGCGCGTGCGCTCCGCCTTGCGCGCGGCCCGCCTGACACTGCCGGCCAGTCGCGTCGTGGTCAACCTCGCACCGGCCGACGTCCGCAAGGAGGGTCCGGCCTTCGACCTTCCCATCGCGTTGGCGCTCCTGGCAGCCCAGGCACGCCTGCCGCAGGGTCGCCTGGCAGGGGCGAGCGTGGTGGGCGAGCTCGGTCTCGACGGGCGCGTGCGGTCGGTGCGTGGCCTGCTGGCTCTGGCCCTTGCAGCGCGCGCGTCGGGCAGGCGCAGCCTGGTGCTGCCCGCCGAGCAGGTCGGCGAGGTGAGCGACATAGAGGGGCTGCAGCTCGTGCCGGTGACGACGCTGACCGAAGCGATCGCATGGGCGCGGGGGTCGGACGAGGTCACGGGCCGCACGCGGCCGTCCGGCCGAGGCGCCGTATCAGCGGATGGCAACGGTGTCGCGGCCGACCGTGCGACGAGGCCCTGCGCGGCGGCGTCACCTGCGCTGGACCTCGCCGAGGTGCGCGGGCAGCCGGTCGCCAAACGTGTGCTCGAGATCGCCGCCGCGGGTGGCCATCACGTGCTCCTCCTGGGCCCGCCCGGGAGCGGGAAGACGATGCTGGCTAGGCGGCTGCCGGGTCTGTTGCCCGACCTAGCTGCCGACGAGGCGCTCGAGGTGGCGCGCCTGCACTCGCTCGCGGGCGTCGGGCGCTCGGCGAGCCTGCGTCGCCCACCGTTGCGCGAGCCGCATCACACGGTCAGCTTGCCGGGCCTCCTCGGCACGCCCGCATCGCTGGGTGAGTTGAGCCTCG
>SKSV01000308.1 GCA_007122815.1 Trueperaceae bacterium
CAACACGTAGCGCACCTCGTAATCCCCCGGCTCCGGCGGCGCGGTCAGCCTCGCCGGGCTGCCGTCGCGCGCCTGCGCGACGCTGGTCAGGTGGAAAGCGCCGTCGCGCGCGCCCACCGGCACGATCGTCAGATAGTCGCCCGGGTGACCGGGACCCTCCCATACCACCTCGAAGCCTTCGCCGGTGGCTACCTCGACGGGGGCCGAGAGGGTTGCCGTGAGCGGGCTCGACGCGAACCCGGGGCTGCGGCCGATGATGCGTGTCCCACCTTCGGGGAGCGCCAGGTGGAAGCGCGCCTCGAGCTCGGCCGCCTCGAACGGGACCTGTAGCTCCACCGTGCCGCTGGCGCCGTCGACGTACGCGCGGGCGACGGAGGCGGTGTCGGCGGCGTCGCGCGGTACCACGGTGATCCAGCTGCCGGCGGCGCCGGGTGCGCCCTCGAAGGTGACGGACACCGCGGAGCCCGCTCGGGGTTCGCTTGGTTCGACGGTGAGCTCGACGTCGGCGGCAGGCGCGAGCTCGAAGGCGAAGGCGTTCTCTGCATCGGGCGTGACGGGTAGGCCACCGATGACGAGCGGCACGGGGTCGAAGGCGTCGGCCACCTCGGCTCGGTAGGTGCCGGCGGGGAGGCCGGCAGAGAAGACACCGTCGGCGCCAAGGAAGAGGTGGTTTACGTCTCCCGAGACGGCGTCGACGAGGCGCACGGTGGCACCCTCCGAAACGGGGTCACCTTCGCGGGTGAGGGTGACGGTGACGCGGTGGGTGGCGTCAGTATCCACGCCGACCGCGCGCCCGAGGGCGGAGGCGAGCTCGCTGGCGCTGTTGGTGCTCTCGAAGGCTCCGAGCCCCTCGAAACTGGCGATGGCGAACTCGGAGAGGGCGAAACCGATGATGCGCACGTCGACGTCCATGTCCTCGGCACCGAGCGCCTCGACCGCCCCACGTACGTCACCGCCGCACGACTCGGCACCGTCGGTCACCAGCACCACGACCTTGCGGCCCGCGAGGTCGCGCAGGTCCTGCAGCGCCAGCTCGAGCGAGTAAGCGATCGGGGTGGCGCCCCTCGCGTCGACGGCCTGAATCGTCTGCAGCAGCTCGAACCGCTCGAACCCGGCGACGGGCACGACAAGTTCGCTGTCGAGGCAGGCGTCCTCCTCGACTGCAGCCAGGTTGGCGCCGTACACCCGCAACCCCACGTTCAGGTCGGGGGCCTCGGGTAGACGGGTGACGAACGCTTCGAGCGCGTCCTTGGCGGCCTCGATGCGGTACTGGCCGTCATCGAGCTTCAGGTACATGGACCCCGAGGCATCGAGCACGAGCAGCACGTGCGTGGGCTGGGCGTGGGCGCTGGCGGCGAGCAGCGCGGTCAGCAGCGCGCACGCCACCAGCATGTTGAAGGACGGACGGCGGTTCCGCGGCATGGGTGCCTCCCTTAGGAAGGTCGAAGATGGTCCCCTAACCGTAGCCCAACCTTCAGGTGGTGCCCTGGGGCCTTCGCCCCGCCCTGCCGTTGGCGTCGCGATCTGGCGGCGCCGCGTCCAACACGATCGAGCCGGTGCGGGCCGTCGCCGGGCCCCGGCGCTCAGCCGTCGCGCCAGGAGTGCCGCGCCTTCCAACCCAACCGCTCCTCGATCTTGCGGCAGCTGAAGACCGAATCGAACGGCCCGTGATCGGGAGCGAACCGGGCACCAGGCCCGTAGAGGCGGCCGATGGCGTCCTGGATGGGAGTATCCAGACAGGTGTCGGCCGCGGCGATCAGGAACACCTCGTGGCCCTCGATCTCCCCCTCGAGACCAGCTCTGAAGGCGGTCGCCACGTCCCGCGCGTCGATGTAGCTCCAGAAGTTGACGCCACCCTCTGGGAAGTTTTCCCGCCGGAACTGGAGAACGTCGTACCCGTCGGGCACGATCACGTTGTTGATGCGCAGGCTACAGACAGACATCGAGGGGTATTGACGCACCATCGACTCCGCGATCACCTCTCCCATGTACTTGCTGAGCGCGTACGCGTTCGGCGAGTCGACGCGGTCGTTCTCGTCGAACGGGAACTGCGGCGGCAACTCGTCCGTGGTGAGCCAGCCGGTCGCCATCTCGCTGCTGGCGTACACCAGCCGCGACACGCCGACGTCGCCCGCAGCCTGCATCACGTTGTTGGTGCTCAGCACGTTGTTCTCGAAGGTCTGATGACGCGGGAAGCCGAACGGCGAAGGGTTCGCCGCAAGGTGACACACGCCCTCGGGCCGGAACTGCGAGAAGACGTCGTACACCTCGCCGGTGTCGGTGAGATCGAGCTGCACGAACTCGCCCAGCAGGTCCGTCGGCGGACGCGCCATGTCCAGGTTGATCACCTCATGGCCCGCCGAGGCCACCTCTCGCACCGTGTAGCGGCCGGCCTTGCCACTTCCACCCGTGACGATCACGCGCATGTACGTACCTCCATCTCGCTCTGTTCTCCACGGCCGCGACGCGAAGCGTGCCAGCGAACGCAGCCGGCCGGTGGGGCTCGTGGCTCCAGGATATGACGCGACGGGCGGATACCCGCAACCGGTGAGTACGACGTGCACGAGTAGATCACCCAGTGGAGCCGGGTAGAGGCCACTGGAGTCGAGAAACGCTGCGTAGCGACCCATCAGGCTCGGGCGTCGCTCCCACCCATGGGGTAGGCATCGCCTTGCTGCTACGCACCCACGCCCTGGTACACGCTGAGCATTGTCGTGACGTTACCGCTCGTTGCACCTGTCGGCCAAGGCGCTGCTAGGGACTCGGTGTTGGTCGGCATGCCAGACTGAGCGACCGAGCCGCAGAAGGGAGGTGCCAAGACCGAGCCGCACCGCTGGCCAGACAGCCACCTCTCACGCAACGGATGAGTCGCCCCCTCGCTGTCGGCCGACTAGGTTAGTCTCCGAACGCATATCGGCTCGCTAGCCCTGTCAGCGACCTCCCCCAAGACGTTCCCTAGCTCCACAGAGAACCTGGAGGAGAACATGAGCAACCAACGCACCCACTACGTGACAACCAGCGACGGAGTCAACATCAGTGGGACCGTGCACGGCCACGGGCCACCACTGGTCTTCGTGCAAGGGACGATGGGCGATGGCGATCTCGACTGGCAGGCGCTGCTGCCGCACCTGACCGACCGGTTCACTTGCCATCTGCCTAGCTGGCGGGGGCGTGGCCTGAGCGACGATCACCCTGACCTCAGCCTCGGCCGGATGGTCGACGACATCATCGCCTACGTCGACAGCATCGGAGAGGCGACCGGACTGGTGGGTTGGTCCCGCGGCGCCAGCCTGGCGTTCGCCGTGGCGGCGCAGTCCGACGCGGTGACTGCGGTGGCCCCGTTCGAGCTTGGCGTGCTGAGCGTCATGGACGAGCAGGAGCGAGCGGCCTTCGGCGTCGCCGGCGCCCGCATGCGCGAGCTGGCCGCAGCGGGCAAGCTGACGGATGCGGTTCAAGCGATCGCCAGCTGGCCCTTCAACGACGAAGAGGTCGCCGTGGCCGAGGACGTCGGCTACTTCGGCGCCGCAGGGCGCTACATACCGAACCTGCTCAACCTCCTAAGACAATGGGCGGCGTACGAAGGCGCCAGCCCCGATGATCCGGCCGTGCTCGGCGCGATCTCGACGCCGGTGCTGGTGCTGCACGGATCGGACACCAGGCCTTGGTTCATCGCCAGCGCGCGGTACGTGGCTGACCACGTCCCCAACGCACGGATACGAGAGATCCCAGGCGCCGGGCACGCCGCCCCACTGACCCATCCGAAGGCGCTCGCTGAAGCGCTCATCGAGTTCTTCTCGCAAGCGCAGCAGCCGGCCTGACCCGCCCAAAGCCCTTGGTGCCAATCGCCAATACCGGCGGGCGTCACGCATTCAGGTTGCCGCATCGATCAGCCCTGCTCAACCGCTGAGCCCGAGGTACAAGACCAACGCCTGGTCGATCGCGGCCAGTTCACGCCACAGGTGGGCGCGGACACGCCCGTGGTGGCCGCCACGCCGTCGTCCAACGGGAGCACCTGGAAACGCGCCAGCAGCGATCGGGGAGTGGTAGACATCTCGCCTAGCCTGGTAGACTGGTACCATGAGCCTCAACGTCAAACACCCAGACGCCCACAGGCTGGCCAGGGAACTCGCCGATGTCACCGGCGAGACGCTGACCGAAGCGGTCACCGTGGCCCTGCGGGAGCGGCTGGCGCGCGAGCGCACGGCCCGGGACGACACCCTCGTCGCACGCGCGCTCTCGATCGGCCGCGATTGCGCCCAACGCATGCGGGAACCGTTTGCGACCGGAGATCCTGCGGAGATTCTGCACGACGAGGCCGGGCTGCCCCGCTGACATGGTGCTAGACACGTCGGCGCTGATCGCCATCCTGCGCGCCGAACCCGAGGCGGAGCAAATGGCCAGCGCGATGGCTGGCGCACTCAAGCTGCATCTCTCCGCGGCCAACTACGTAGAAGCCGCCGCCGTCATCGACGCCAGCCGCGATCCGGTCGCCAGCCGCAGGTTCGACGAACTCCTCCACGTCCTGGGTGTCGTCGTCGAGCCGGTCACGCCAGCACAAGCCAGAATCGCCCGCGCTGCCTACCGCGACTTCGGTCGCGGCAGCGGCCATCCGGCGCGGCTGAACTACGGCGACTGCTTCGCCTACGCGCTCGCGAAGGACCTACTTGAGCCGCTGCTGTTCATGGGTGACGACTTCGGCCACACCGACCTCGAAGCCGCGACCACCTAGCGCGCCGACCTCAACCGCCCTCGACCAGGCGCCCCGTCACGTACTTGTGCAGGATGCTCGCTATGAGCGTCTGGTACGGGATGCCCTCGCGAAGCGCCAGCGCCTGGATGTCGCGCACGTCGGCCGACGAGAGCCGGATGTTGACGCGACGGTCCTTCCTGCCGGTCGCCCGCGCGGCTGAACGCAGCTTCTCGAGTTCTTCCTTAGTAGCGACGGACGCGAGCTCCCCGGCCTCGTACGCCCTCAGGACCTCGGTCTCGTACGCGTCGAGTGTATGTTCAGGCACCACCGCGACCTCCCAGGAAGTCTCGCGTCGCCTTGCGGCTCGGGATTACGGTCTTGAGGAACAGATGGTCGTTCGCCTCCACGTAGGGCACCATAAGCACGTAGCCACCCCCGTCCACTACGGCGATCCGCTGGCGCGGATACCGCTCGGGGTTCGGGTGCGCAAGAACGTCCAGCAGGCCTCCCGACTCTATCGCAACCACCACCGTCTCGAAACCCACCCCGCGGACCGCCCACAGAAGCTCGTTCTTATCCGGGCTCCAGCGGAAGGGCTTCACCGACCCATCGTAAGACAATGTGTGCCGCATGTCGACACACTCGGACGCCATGCTCCGAGTGTGCCTCGTCCACTGTCGACGTC
>SKSV01000430.1 GCA_007122815.1 Trueperaceae bacterium
CATCTACGGCCCCGCCGGCATCGCCGACCTCATCCCCATCCCCCCAGCAACCCTCCGCCACGCCATCGAAGCCCTCGACGATGACACCCTGGACAGCTGCTGGACCGACGACATGACCCTCGGCTGGGTCTACCAATACTGGAACGACCCCGCGCGAGAAGCGCTCGACGCCAAACTCAACAGCGGCGGCAAGCTCGAACCGCACGAGATTGCCAGCAAGACCCAGATGTTCACCGAACGCTACATCGTCGACTGGCTCCTCCAGAACAGCCTCAACCCCATGTGGCTCGCCATCTGCCGCAAGCACGACTGGACGCCGGACGTCATCGCCGACGGCACCCTCCAGCGGCTCGAAGAACGCCGCGCCGACTGGCGTACCAAACGCGAACGTGGCGACGTCCAGCTCACCGCCCTCATGCCGCTGTACACCGACAACGAGCGCCACTGGGCTTACTTCCTGCCCCAAGAGATCCCCGACGACGCCAAAGAGCACGCGCCGGAGACCGTACGCGATCTCAAGATCCTCGACCCAGCCGCAGGAAGCGGACACTTCCTCGTCATCGCCCTCGACCTCCTCGCCGCCCTCTACCGAGAAGAAGCCCGCCACCGCGGCGAACAAGACGATGGGCGCTGGAGCGACCGCGCCATCATCGAACGCATCCTCAGCCACAACCTTCACGGCATCGACATTGACCCCAGGGCCATCCAGATCGCCGCCGCGACCCTCTGGCTCAAGGCACGTCAGATTGCTCCGGACGCATCTCCTGAACGCCTGAACCTCGTCGCCCCCAACCTCAGGCTCGCGAGTCTGCCCGACAATGACCCCGCGCTCACCGAACTGCGCGACGAGATCGAGCGCGAGGCAGGTATCTCACCACGACTCACTGACACAATCATCCATGCCTTGCGAGGCGCCGACCACCTGGGCAGCCTGCTCAAGATCGACACCGCCGTCGAAGACGCCCTCAACCAACTCGAATGGGTCGACACCCGCACCGCCACCACCCAAAGCGACATGTTCGGGAACGTGCGACCAACGCAACCACGGCTCATGACCGAACGAGCCGCCGCACGCCAAACGGTGCTCGACCGCATGGACTCCTTCCTCCAGCAACACACGCGAAGCGACGATCTCGGACTACGCCTACGAGGAGAACAGCTCGCGGCAGGCGTCCGCTTCGCGCGCATGATCCGAGAAGATGCGTACGACCTCGTCGTCGCCAACCCCCCATACCAGGGCACGTCCAGAATGGCTGACGCGTCGTACGTCCGGCAGCACTACCCATTAGGGAAGGCCAACCTCTACGCAACCTTCCTCCTGCGCGGGCTAGAACTCACTCGGAAGGGTGGCGTCTCCGCCATGCTCACCATGCGCAACTGGATGTTTGTCAAGCAATTCTCGACACTTCGGCGGCACCTCCTGGAAACGCACGGGCTGCGGGCACTGGGAGACTTCGATCGGGGTGCCTTCGAGGACATCCCCGATGAACGCGTAAGCGTTGCCGCGTCGGCGTTCGCGCGAGCCGTCTCGGCCGACGAGTCGGTGGTTCTCTGTCCCACCGCACGAGACGACAAATCACGCGATGCCAAGCGAACCCACCGAAAGCGCGCAGCCACTCTCGGCCATGAGGGTCAACACACCTTCGACCCCGACGTGCTCAAGGTCGTCCCGGAATGGCCGCTCGTTTACTGGTGGGACAGAACAATGCTTCGTGTCTATCGGAGTGCACCGCTGATTTCGGACGTGGCGCCAGCCCGACAGGGCCTCGCAACCGCGGATGATGCGCGATTCCTGCGACGCCCGTGGGAGATTAGGTCGCCAGCAAGCCGATGGCATCCGTTCATCAAGGGTGCCGAAGGGCGCGTCTGGGTCGAACCCCAGAGCGACATCATCACCTGGGACTCCGCAGGGCTGGAGATGCGGTCCTCCAGACGGGGCGTGCTACGGAATCCGGACTACTACTTCCGCCGCGGCGTTGCGTTCTCATCAACGGGCCACACCTTCAGCGCGCGCGTCCACCGCTACCCAAGCGTCTTCGGGCACATGGGATCGTCGGTCTTTCCAAGTGACCTCGCCGGTGCCGTCTGCACAATGAACGCCACTCGTGCCCGCGAGATCCTCGCATCCCTCAACCCGGGCATCGGCTTCGAAGTTGGAGACGTCAACCGCCTCCCGCTCTTCCCGATAGGAGGCGCCGACGCCATCATGCGCCAGGTCGAGTTCGCGTTCGGAAGCCACGAGGCGCACCGCGAACCGTCTGTCGAGTTCCGCCGCCCCGGTCCCTCCCCGTGGGCTCACGTACAGGAGTGGGCCCAGGCCGCCGTCGATCGTCCCGCAGGCGCACCGCTGCCCGAGTACGTCGAGCATCTCGATCCCGAGCCACCCACGGATCACCTGAGCTTCGCCCTCGGTGTGGCGCTCGGGCGCTTCGACCCCGCCGGTTCGGAGCACGAGGGCATCCTCGATCCCACAAACAAGGTCCACCAACGACCCATCGCGCGCGCCCTGCCGCACGGCATCCTCTTCCTTGACACGACCCTTGACGCCGCCGACCACCGCGACAGCCTCGGTCACTCCGCCGTAGCGCCACTCCACGAGGCTTGGGCCGAGCACGGCAATAGCGTTGCAGGCAGGCGCTCGCTGCGCGAATGGCTGGCGCTGGACTTCTTCAAGGACGTGCACAGGGGCATGTACGAGAACCGGCCGATCCACTGGCCGCTCTCGTCCAGCAGCAGGACATTCGTGGCGTGGGTGAACATCCATCGCTTCACCGACCGCACGCTGCGCGTTCTGCTCGCCGACCACCTGCACCCCGCGAGAAGCCGCATCGAGGGCGAGTTGAACGACCTGCGAGCCGCCCGATACCGAGGTGACGCGCGCTCGACGCGCGGGGCCGAGCGCCGCATCGACGAACTCCTCAACGCTCAAGAGGAGCTTCACGGCTTCATCGAAGCGGTCGAGACGTGCGCGGAACGTGGTGCGCCGCCCACCGACGCGAAGTGCCCAGTGCGTGAGCAGGACGCCCGCTACGCACCGGATCTTGATGACGGCGTGATGATCAACTCGGCCGGCTTGTGGCCCCTGGTCGATCCCCAGTGGAGGGACCCGAAGAAGTGGTGGACGGAGCTCTCCACCGCGAAGGGCCGGAAGGACTACGACTGGTCACACCTCGCGATGCGCTACTGGCCGACGCGCGTGGACGCGAAGTGCCAGGAGGATGCCTCGCTGGCAGTCGCGCATGGCTGCTTCTGGCGTTACCACCCGCAACGCGCCTGGGCGTGGGAGCTGCGGCTCCAAGACGAGATCGGTCCAGACTTCCGAATCGAGGAAGCACCGTACATCCCCGGCGGCCGCGAAATGGATGACGCTGGGGATGCGCCACACCGCCAGCGGTACCTCGCCGAGCACCCCCTCGACGCGCTCGCGGCCGTCGAGAAGGAAGCGATCCGGCGTATGGGCCGCGGCGCCAAACGCCAAATCGTGACCAGCATGCGCCTGCTGGAGTCCGGTCTCTGGAGCGCCGAGCCAGCGGCGGTCTGGGAAATGGAACTGCGACTGTCGGAACGCCAAGGCATCGAGTTCCGGTTGCTGGCCCCCGATGAAGCCGAATCCCGGTCCGCCTTCGAGACCGCGCACCCAGGTCGCGTGTCGGCCCGCGAAGCTCTCATCGCCAGACTCGAACCATCGAGCACCCTTTTCGACGCGAGCGACGAGGACAACCCAGACGAGCCAGATGCCGACGAGCCCCTGGACGATGACGACGAGGACGCGTCGTGACGCAGTCCGATCGGCTGGCCACTCCCGTCTCCGGGCCGCTAGAGGAGGACGTGCGCAGCTGGACGCGCAAGCACGGCGTCGTGGTGTGGCTCGATCTCGACGGGCACTACACCACCTTCGTCGACCAGCTAGCGAGCGCGCGCGAGGTGGGCGCCCTGCCTTACGCGGTGCACGCCTACCGCGGCAGCTTCCTGGAGCTCCTGCTCTCACTCGAACACGTCGCCTCCGGCTCCGAACGCCCCCAAGTGCTGCTACATCTCCCCGGCTTCACCGAAGCGAGCGTGCGCGACACGCCACTCCTGGAGCTCTACGAGGCCGGCGCCCGCTACCGCAAGGCACTACCGACTCTCATCACTGACGCCGCCGCCGGCCGCGTGACACCCGAGCAGATCAGCGTCTTCACCGATCAGCCCGACCTGACTCTCGACGCCGCCGACGCCTGGCTCTCGGCGTTGCTCCGCTCGGACAGCGACGGCTTCGGCGCGCAGGTCCGCAGCATGACCGCCACCGCCGTGCTCGACGACCTCCTCGCGAACGGCTTCATCGCCTCACGCCTACGCAGCCCCAGCGACGCCTCAGCCGTCTGGCAGGCGCTCAGCGCCTGGACGGGCCTCCCGGCCGCCTGGCGTGACGCCGCCATGCCCCAGGGCGCACACAGCGCTCAAGACGTCGCCTTCACGCTCGCGAGCTGGGCTCTCGCCGTCGAGTACGTGCACGACCTGCAGCGAGCACCCGTGCACCCCACGCTGGCGCTCGCCCGCGACCTGCCCACCAGCGTCGCATCGACCTGCGGCACGCTCGCGACGCACCTGCGCGACCGGCACCCCGAGACGTACCAACGCATCGCCGACGAGACCGAGGCGCTCCTCGCCGACGAGGTCGAGGCCGCAACCGCAGCGGATCTCGGCAAGGTCGTCACCTTCCGCTTCGAAGAGGACCTGGTGCTACGCGCCGCACTCGACGCGCTCGCGCAAGGCACCTGGGACGACGCGAACGCCTGGGCCGCGCAACGCATCGCGGCCGACGAGGAATCGGTATGGCTACGCGACGACCCCCACCGGCGCTCCGCCTGGCAGCTCGTGCACGCCGCCGCCGACCTGAGTCTCGCGATCGCAGCCGCCGGCGAGCGCCTCACGCCCCAGGTGAGCCTCGAAGCGGCGCTGGAGGCGTACGTGGAGCGCGGCGCGCCCGTCGACCAGGCGCACCGGCACCTCGAACAACGCCGCTCGGCGCTGCTCTACCCGCAACTCCCCAGCTTCGAGGCGCTCCGCGATCGCTGTGACGACGCGCGCCGCACCTGGCACGACTGGGCCGAGCGATGGGCTCGCGACTTCAACGAGCTCTGCAGCCAGCAAGGCTTCACGCCGCCTGCCCCGCAACAACAGCGCACCCTCTTCGACGACGTCGTCCTCCCCCTCACCCGCGAAAGCGGCACCACCGCGCTGTTCCTCATCGACGCGCTCCGGTTTGAAATGGCCGACGAGCTCTACCACCAACTCGCGCCCACCCCAGCCACCACCACGCACCTCAGGGCGCGCTACGCCGAGCTGCCCAGCGTCACCGAGGTCGGCATGAACGTCCTCGCGC
>SKSV01000434.1 GCA_007122815.1 Trueperaceae bacterium
CTCTGGGTCTGGGCCGCGGTGCTGCTGCAGGCCAAGACGCTGCTCGACAACCTCGACGGTGGGGTGGCGCGCGCGACCGGTCGCGTCACGCGCCTCGGTCGCTACCTCGACAGCGTGCTCGACATGTTCGTGAACCTGTTGCTGTTCGCGGCGCTGGCGCTGCACGGCCCCGGCGCCTGGGCTTGGCCGCTCGCGGCCCTCGCCGCGCTGGCGCTGACGCTCATCCTCTCGCTCGACTTCAACCTCGAGCAACGCTACAAGGCACTGCGCGCCGCGCCGGGGCAACCCGAGCAGCGCGCTCCCGTCGGCGGTCCGCCCTCGGTCTACCGCTTCTTCCGCGGCGCCTACCAACGACTCCTGGCGCCCCAGGACCGCGTTCTCGCGCGCCTCGACGAAGCGCTCTTCGAGCGCGTTGCGGGGAGACCGTACGAGCAAGCGCAGCTCGAGAGCCGCCTCGCCTGGTCAGACATGTTCAGCACGGCGACGCTGGTGAACCTCGGGCTCTCCACCCAGCTGCTCGTGCTGGGCGTGTGCCTGGTCGTCGGGGCGCCCTTCGCCTACGTCTGGTTCGTGCTCGCGGCGTTCGCCTACGCCCTCGCCGTCCAGGCCGCGCGTGTCTGGCGTTTCAAGCGCTTCTCGGAGGGCGCGACGTGAGCGTGGACCGCGGCGAGGTGGTAGCCCGATGAGCGTCGGGAAGCCCGCAGGCGCGCTGCCCGAACCCGGTGCGCGCTACCCGCTGCTCACGGTCGGGGCCTTGATCGTCGGTCCGTCAGGACGCTTGCTGCTGATCCGCACGCACAAGTGGCGCGGGTCGTGGGGCGTGCCGGGAGGGAAGGTCGACTGGGGCGAGACGCTCCTCGAGGCGATCCACCGAGAGGTGCGCGAGGAGACCGGGCTGGTGCTCCAGGAGGTGCGTTGGGGACCGGTCCAGGAGGCCGTGATGCACCCGGAGTTCCACCGTGAAGCGCACTTCCTGCTGGTTAACTTCATCGCGCGCGCCACGGGCGAAGCCGTGCAGCTGAACGAGGAGGCACAGGAGTTCGCCTGGTGCACCCCCGACGAGGCGGCCGCGCTGGAGCTCAACGAACCGACGGCGCGGCTCCTCGAGCACTACCGCGCGCACGGTTTCGGTACCGCGCCGCTCCGTGAACCCGCGCTCCGAGCGACCGGCGAAGAGGCGCAACACGCCTCCCCGGCAGCTGCCGAGGCGGTATCTCACGGAGGGGAGCTCAGCTCGTGAAGGGCTCGCTGCCTGGACGCGGCGGGGCTCTCGTGACGGGTTCGGCCAAGGGCATCGGGCGTGCGTTGGTGCTCGCGTTGGCCGCGGACGGTATCGACGTGGCGGTGCATTACCGCTCGTCAGCGCGTGCGGCGGAGCAGGTCGTGGCCCGAGCGCAGGCTCTCGGCGTGCGGGCGGTTGCGCTCCGGGCCGACGTCACCGTAGAGCGCTCAGCCCACGACCTGGTGGACGCGGCCGCCGCCGCACTCGGCGGTCTGCGGGTGCTGGTCAACAACGTCGGCGATTACCACAAGGGGCCGCTTGCCGAGCTCGATTCGGGCACCTGGCACCACATGCTGGCGAGCAACCTCAACGCCACCTTCTACACCTGCCAGCGCGGCGTGCCGATAATGCGCGCGGCGGGAGGTGGCCGCATCGTCAACCTCGGTTACGCCGGCGCCGAGCTCCTCAAGGCGCGCCCGGCGGTGGTCGCCTACCAGGTGGCCAAGACGGGCGTCATCCTCTACACGAAGGCTCTGGCCCGCAGCGAGGCGGCGAACGGCATCACCGCGAACGTGCTCAGCCCCGGCGTGATGGACAACAGCGTCACGAAGCCGCTCGACGAGATCCCGATGGGGCGCACCGGCAGTCTTGACGAACTCGCCGCAGGCCTGCGCTTCTTCCTCAGCCCGGAGGGGCGCTACGTCACCGGCACGCACCTGGAGGTAGCGGGCGGGTGGAACCTCTAGCGGGACGGATGGTCGCGCGTGCACAGCCCCTGAGGGTAGCGGGCTGCGGTGGTGCTCCGTGAGCGGACCGGCCCAGTGGAGCAACCATCTCCGCCTGACAGCCCGGCTGTACGAGCCACTCTGGCGCAAGCACAGCTTGGCGCTGTTGACGCTTGGAGGCTACAGCACGGAACGGGAGCTCGAGGCGCTCGTGCAGAGACTGGCAGCGAGCCCCGGAACCCGCGTGCTCGACCTGGGTTGCTCGGCTGGACTCTACGCTCGGCGGCTGGCGCGCGCCGGCGCGGACGTCACCGCCGTGGACGTCTCGAAGGCCTTCCTGGCCGAAGGAGAGCGTCTCGCCGCGGGCGAGGGCGTGAGCGTGAGCTTCGTGCGCGCGGACGTTCACGATCTACCCTTCGAGGACGCGGCCTTCGACTCGGCAGCCAGCGGCGGGAGCCTCAACGAGTTCGCCGACCCCGCGCGTGCCTTGCGTGAGGCAGCGCGCGTGCTCAGGTCAGGAGGGCGGCTCTGGCTGATGTACGCCGCGCGCGGAGGGGGTGCGGTCGGTCGGCTGCTCCAGCTTCCGCTGCGCCTCTCGGGGCTGCGCTTCCCGAAGAGCGAGGAGGTCGACGCTTGGGCTCGCGCCGCCGGTTTCGAGTACGTGCGCAGCGAGCGGCGCGGTCCTGTGATCATGGCGGTCTACCGGCGCTGAGCGATCAGACCTGGACCCCGGGCGCTCTCTCGTCGCGCGGGCTGCGCTTGTCGAAGACGCCGCCGGCGAGCCGCAGGTTCACGGTCACGAAGGCGTGCCGTTGAGCTACGCGCCAGGCGTCCAGTCGCGTCCCGGGCTCGCCGCCCTCGAGCACGGAGACGTCGAAGAGCGTCTGGAACGGCTTCGGGCCCATGATGGTGGCGAGGAAGTCTGACAGCCGGTTCTCGGCCCGCATGTGGAACAACCCGGTCAGGGCGTAGTTCGGGTAGGTCACGAAGACCTGGCGAGGCTGCCGGCCGTAGCCGTCCTGTCCCGAGTCCGGTGAGCCCCCGACGAGCCAGCTCACGTGGGCCTTGGGCACGGCCGCGAAGCGCGTCTGGTAGAGCAGTTCGCTCTCGACCGGCGTCTCGCTGAGCGTGGGCCGGCACATGGAGACGTCCGTGCAGGAGAGGAACGAGCGGTCCTCCGTGTTCATCAGCCAGGCGCTGCTGGTGCCTGGCCGCATGTGAACCTTCGCGTGCACACGGAACTCCTGGGTGTGGACCACCACATCGATCGGTTCGAGCACGGACTTGAGCATGGCGTGAGAGTAGCACCGAGACAGGCTAGAATGCGCGGCGTGAACGGACGTCGATACTTCGGCACGGATGGCGTGCGCGGCCTCGCTGGAGAGGCGCCGATGACCGCTGCGTTCGCCTTGCGGCTGGGCGCCGCGACCGCCGAGCATCTGCGCGCGCGCGCGCCCGGCGACCCCAGCAGCCAGCGCCATACGGTGCTGGTGGGTCACGACACGCGCGCCTCCTCGGCCATGCTGGTGGCAGCTTTCGCCGCCGGTTTGGCCTCGCGAGGGGTCGACGTCGTCGAGCTGGGTGTGGTACCGACCGCCGCGGTGGCGCACCTGGTCAAGGTGCTCGGGGCGGACGCCGGAACGATGATCAGCGCCTCGCACAACCCCTTCGGCGACAACGGCATCAAGCTCTTCGACGCGAGCGGCTTCAAGCTCGCCGACACGGAGGAGGTCGCCATCGAGGGCCTCCTCGCGACCCTCGCCGCGGGCGACGACGCTTTGGGACTCGAGCCTTGCACCCACGAGGCCGTCGGAGGGGTGCAACGTTACCGGCAGTCCGACGGGCACTACCTCCGGCACCTGCTGGCGGCCGCGCCTTACCTCGACGGTCTACGGGTCGGCCTGGACGTGGCTCACGGAGCCGCCTGGCAGGTCGCGCCCAACGTGTTCAAGCAGATCGGTGCGCGCTTGGACGTGATCAACGCGAAGCCGGACGGACGCAACATCAACCAAGATTGCGGCAGCACCCACCCCGAGGCGATCACCGAGCGTGTCATGCGCGCGGGTCTGGACGTCGGAGTGGCCTTCGATGGCGACGCCGATCGCGCGCTCATGGTGGACGCCCGCGGTCGCTTGGTGACGGGCGACCAGATGCTGGCGATCTGTGCGGTGGTGCGCCGCGAGCCGGCGGTCGTGGCGACCACCATGACCAACTTGGGGGTCGAGCGCTGGCTCCTCGATCGCGGGGTGAGGTTGGAGCGCGTGCAAGTCGGTGATCGCTACGTCTTCGAGCGGCTTCAGCGCGACGGCTTGCGTCTCGGCGGTGAGCAGTCGGGTCACCTGCTCTTCCTGGAGAAGGCCACGACCGGGGACGGAATCCTCTCGGCGCTGCAGGTGCTAGCGGCGTGCCGCACCTCGAACGTGCGCCTCGAGTCGTGGATGGACCAGATCCCCGTCTACCCTCAGCGGCTATCGAGCGTCCCGGTCGCTGCTCCGGACCGTGG
This sequence comes from Trueperaceae bacterium, assembly GCA_007122815.1. Lineage (GTDB taxonomy): Bacteria > Deinococcota > Deinococci > Deinococcales > Trueperaceae > CSSed10-48. The sequence goes on from SKSV01000434.1 coordinate 4,451, forward strand.
GGCCGTCGCGAGCGACGAGCGCGTGGAGCTCGCCCTGGCGCGCGCGCGCGAGGAACTCGGCGACGACGGCCGCGTCGACGTACGCCCGTCAGGTACCGAGAGCGTCGTCAGGGCCATGGTCGAGGCGCGCGACCCGGCCGTGGTCGAGCGGGTGTTGGGCGAGCTCGCGGAGGCGATCAGCGAGGCCGCCCGCGGGAGGCCGGCACACGCAGTGACCGGCAACGCTGCGACCCAGCCCGGGCAGGGCGCCAGCTCCAGCGACGCTTCAGAGGGCGAGTGAACGCGCCGCACGAACCCCGCACGCCACTCGAGGCAGGAGCCTGGCTCGACGTGACGCGCGCCCTGCGCCACGGTCACCCCAACTGGCCTGGCGACACCGAGTTCAGCCTCCACCAGACCGCGCACCTCGCCTCCGGCGACAGCGTCAACGTCATGGCGCTCCACACGAGCACGCACTCGGGCACGCACCTCGACGCGCCCTACCATTACGACGACGCCGGCGCACGGCTGGGTGCGCTTCCGCTCGACGACCTGATCGGGGTTTGCGCGGTGCTGGACGTTCGTGACCCGGTCGCGGACGCGGCCGGTCCCGTTCCGGCTAGAGCCGCGCTGGAGGCGCTCGAGCGTCTCGGGGAGCGGGGAAGCTGCGCGCGGGTGCTGCTCCGCACTGGCCAGGAGGACCTCTGGCGGGACTTTCCGAGCGGTTTTCGGCCTCTCTCCGAGGAGCTCGTCGATGCGCTGGCGGACCGCGGAGCGCGGTTACTAGGTACCGACGCACCGAGCGTCGACGCTCTCACCTCCAAGTCGTTGCCGGTGCACGCCGCGTTCGCGCGCCGGGGCGTGTGGATCGTCGAGGGTCTCGCCCTGGCGAAGGTAGCCGAGGGCCGCTACGAGCTCTGCTGCCTGC
>SKSV01000075.1 GCA_007122815.1 Trueperaceae bacterium
CGACAAGGAGGACGCGCGGCGACGCGTCCTCCGCGCCACCCCGCTGGGACGCTCGGCGCTCGAGCGCTTCCACGTGCACCTCGCCGAGGCCCTCGCGCCGCTCCTGAGGCAACTCGGTCACGAGCGCTTGGAGTCCTTGCTGCAGATCCTGACGCTGCTGGTGGCAGCCGAGCCCGAGCGCTCACCCAAGGCGTCTCCCCCGGCCGCCGGTTGAGCGCGAAGTGCACGCTCGCCAAGTGCACGCTGGGCGCAAGCTGCACGCTGGGCGCCAAGTGCACGCTGGGCGTTCAGTGCACCAGGTGCAGCTCCGTCTGGCGCCCCCCCAGGAAGTGGATGCGGGAGAGCGTGAACGCCACGATCTGCTCGGTCGCGCACTTCACCACCTGACCACCCCACTCGGGCACCTCGACCTCGCAGTACATCTCGAACGAGTGCAGCGTGTCGTCGTTCAGGGGCAGGTCGCCGCGGCCGGGCACGCCGTCCTGCTGGTCGTACAGGCCGATCATCGGCCCGGCTCCGTGGCCGTGGTAGCCGATCGGATGCGTGTACATGCGGCCGACGATGCCGGCCCCGGACATCCGCTCCAGTACGTCCGCGAGGATCTCGTTGCCGCTACGCCCCGCCACCATGCACTCTGCCAGCAGGTCTTGCTGGCGGTTGGCCACACGTAGTGCCTCCTGAAGCCCCTCTGGAGGCGACTCCTCACCCAGCCGTAGCACGTAGCCGTTCTGCTGGGTGTCGGTCGCCAAGCCGAGGTAGTGCAGGCCGAAGTCGCAGTGCAGGAAGTCGCCCGGCCGGATGACCTCCTCTAGGCTCGCTCCGATGTCGCCGAGCTCGACCCCTTCACGCTGGATCGACACCGTCGGTTGGAACCAGCCGCTCAACCCCAGATCGACGGTTCGCTGCCTCATCCACCAAGCGACGTCCAGGGCGGTGGTTACCCCCGGATGGATGACGCGGCTGGAGAACGCCTCCCCAATGATCCCGTGAGCGATCAGGTTGATGCCACCAGACGCCTCGATCTCACCCTGGGTGCGGCGCTCCAGCCAACCTACCGCGAGGCGCTCGGCGGACACCGTCCGCCCCGCCAGCTCCTCGCCGAGCGCGCTCATGAGCTGGTCGTGCTCGTGCTTGGAGAGCCCATCGCCGAACGCGAAGTGCTCGGCCACGTCGATCGCGATGCTGCGCGGGTCGCGCTCCTCCACGACCCCCCTTAGGCACTCCCACTGCGTCTCGCTGGCCTGCTCCGTGCGGGTCTTCGCCCACATCGGCAGGTAGTAGCCGTCCAGGCCGATACCCGCGTTGGCGATCGCCATGGCTTCGAAGTCGCCACGTTGTGGCGCATGGAAGACGAGGATCGTGCGGCGACGTGCAGACATCATCGTCGCGGGCAGCAGGCTCACCAGCACCGGGTCCTCGTTGTACTCGCGCGCCACCACGATCCACATGTCGATGCCTTCGCGCCGCATCACCTCAGGCAAGACGCTCTGAAGCCTCTCCCGCAGCCATCCGTCGCGGACCTCCGCCTGTCGCCTGAGGGGCAAGATCTTCTCGGACCAGTCCGAGGCGTGCTGACGTTCGTAGGCGAGGCGGGCGGTCGGCGTGGTTGGCATCCGTGCTCCTTCCGGGTCGTACCCGCCCGTCAGCGTACCTGGCTTGACAAGGACGAAGCCTCCACCACCCGGCGTCAGGAGACGACCTGCAGCTCGCGTGGCGCGCGCGTCAGCGACTCGCAACCAGCGTCGGTCACCACCACGTCGTCCTCGATCCTCACCCCCAGCTCGCCCAGCAGGTAGACGCCGGGCTCAACCGTCACCACGTGACCGGGTTCGGCGAGCTGATCGTTGCCTCCGCGCAGGTACGGCGGCTCGTGAATCTCGAGTCCCAGACCGTGTCCCAGCCGGCGCGTGAACGCCTCCGCGAATCCGGCACTCGCCAGGGAGCCGCGCGCGACGGCGTCCACGTCACCCAAGCGCACGCCCGGCCGCAAAGCGGCGAGGGCCGCAGCTTGCGCGGAGGCCACCGCGGCGTGGACCTCGCGCAGCCGCACGCTCGGCTCGCCCACCGAGAGCGTGCGCGACACGTCCGACAGGTAGCCGTCCTTGCGGCCACCGAAGTCGAGCAGCACGCCGTCGCCGCGGCGCACCACACGCTCGCCGGGCAGGTGGTGAGGGAAGGCGGCGTTCGGGCCAGACGCGACCGTGGTGAACGTGTCATCGAGGCCCTCGGCGCGCAGCGCGCTCGCGAGTCGCGCCGCCAGCTCACGCTCGCTCGCACCCTCGAGCGACTCCCGCACGAACGCATGGAAAGCCCTGTCGGTGGCCTCGGCCGCCGCACGCAGGGCCGCCAGCTCACGCTCGTCCTTCACCGCTCGCACGCCCCCGGTGACGCGCTCGAGCGCCGACAGCTCGGCCTCCGGTCGTGCGGTAGCCACCCCCAGGAGCTCGCTAGCCGCTACCCTCTCGCCGAACGCTATCGCCCGCGCCCCTGCTGGCAACGCCTCCAGGAGGCGCGGCAGCGGGTCCTCGTCCTCATGCCACGGCAGCGTGCGCAGCCCCTCGGGCACTCGGCTCGCCTCGAACGCAGGCAGCACCATGACCGGCTCGCCCGCTACCGGCAACACGAGCAGCGCGAGGCGCTCTGAGAGGTGCACGTGGAGCCCGGCGAGGTACACGAGGTCTCCCGAGGGGGGAACGACGGCGACGTCGACGCCAGCTCCCTCGAGGCGTCGGCGGAGGCGAGCTTGACGTTCCAGGTGAGTATCGGTCATGGCCCCAGCATGCACCAGCGCGTCGCGGCGCGCGACCGCTCCGCGCCGTGGAGGACGGTACACTTCGCGTCATGGACGTCACTCGGGACCTCGAGCAGCGCACCGACTCGCCGCTGCGAGTGAGCGCTCCCCCTGAGCGGTTCTTCGGGTACTACCCGGGCACCGTGGCGGTGGTCACCAGTGCCCACGCAGGCGAGCGGAACGTCATGAGCGCCGGCTGGCACGCGGCGCTCTCGATAGATCCCCCGATGTACGGCGTCGCGCTGGGCCGGCAGCGCTACACCTACGAGCTGGTCGCAGCCTCGCGCGCGTTCGCGGTGCACTTCCTCCCCTTCGAGCGTTCCCGAGCCGTCGCCGCGGTCGGCTCGACTAGCCGCCACGACGGGGTCGACAAGTTCGCCAGGTTCGACCTGTGCGCCTCCAACGGCGCGGCCCTCGACGTGCCCATCCTGCACGACGCCTACCTCGCCTACGAGTGCCGCGTGGTTGCGCTGCACGAGACCGGCGACCACGATTGGGTGGTGGGTGAGGTGGTGGCCGTTCACCACCTCCCCGAGGCGTACGACGAGAGGTTGCTGCTGGACTGTCACCGCGTTCATGGCGCCGTCTACTACGGCCGCAACCGCTACGAGGCGCTGGGCGAGGGACGTCGAGTCGACCTGACGCCCGCCGACGTGCTGGGAGATCCGTGAGCGCTGCGCTGGTGCGCGCCGGCGCGGCCTTCGCGGCGATCGCGCTCGCGTTCGCGCTCGGCGCTTGCGGGGGCGACCTGCTGCCCGCGCCCGAGGGTCCGACGGGCTACTTGGTGATCAGCAACGCCGGCGGCAGCTCGCTCGAGGTGCTCGCCAAGCGCGGGCGAGCGTCAGACCTCGAGCGGCTGCACAGTGCCGGCTTGGGAGGGAACGTGCTCCCTTGCGGCGTGGTGCTGGGCCCGGACGGACGGCTGTACGTCGCGGACCGCGCGGGCGCACGCGTGCTGGCGTACGAGCCCGACGAGGTCGTCGCGGGGGGCAGGGTCTCGCCGGCAGCCACCATCAGCTCGAGCGCTCTGGAAGGCGCCTGCGGGTTGGCGTTCGACGCCGAGGGCCGCCTGTGGGTGGCGGACCAGCGCGGCAGCACCTTCGCGAGCCCGGCCGCCAACGCTCTGCACCGGTTCGACGCGGTCGCTGGCTCGATCGGCGCCGTCGAGGTGACGCCCGCGCGCACCCTGTTGCTCGCCGACGACCCGGTCGATCTCATGCCGTCCTGGTTCGTCGCCAACCTCTACGTCGACGCCGAGGGCGCGCTCTGGTTCAGCGACGTCTGGCGCTGGACCGTGAGCCGCGTGAGCGACCCCGGCTCCTTCCCCCCAGGGGTCAGCGACGACGTGATACCCGACCTCCAGTTCGACAGCCGCGACCCGGACGACCCCTCCTCATCGCTAATGCACAACCCCCAGGCCATGCTGCGCGACGCCGAAGGCAACCTCTACGTGGCGTCAGCCGGTCAACCCTGGGTCTTGCGCTACGACGCCGACTCGCTCAGCGGCGGCCGCGTCCCAGGCCTCGAACCCTCGGCCGTGCTGGAGCTTCCGCTCGCGCTCCAGCGTTCGGGAGACGGTCCGGTCGCACTGGCGCTGGACGACGCCGGAGCGCTCTGGGTGGCGGCCAACGCCGACCAGCGCCTGTTCCGGGTGCCGCGCCCGGGCCGCCGCGACGTCACGCCCGTGCCCTCCGTGATCACGCGCTGGGGCGACGGCGGGCTGCTGCTCGGCTCGACCGCGGTGTTCCTGGAGGCTCCCAGCCGCTGAGCGGACCGCTGCCGAGATCTTACTCAGGTGTCCTTCAGGCGTCGGTCGAACACGTCTCGCAGACCGTCACCGAGGAGCGAGAAGCCCAGCACGGTGATGGTGATCGCCAGTCCCGGGTATAGGGTCACGTGTGGGGCGCTGCGGATGGCCTCTCGGCCCACCGACAGCATCCGGCCCCAGCTGATCTGCGGCGGCTGCGTGCCCAAGCCGAGGAAGGAGAGGGCGGCCTCTGCCACGATGGCCGTGCCCATCCCGAGCGTCGCCAGCACCAACGCGGGCGCCCAGGCGTTGATCAGGATGTGCTTGAAGAGCACCACGACGTGGTTCTGACCGAGCGCCCTGGCGGCCTCGACGAACTCCTCGTTCTTCACGGACAGGACGTCCGAACGCACCACACGCGCCATGGTCGGTATGCGGACGATCGCGATGGCGACCATCGCGTTGACGATGTTGGGCCCGAGAGCGGCGACGATGGCGATGGCCAGTAGGATCCCCGGCAACGCCAGCAGCACGTCCATGATCCGCATGATCACGTCGTCCACCAGACCGCCCATGTAGCCGGAGATCGCGCCCAGGATCACCCCGAACACGAGCGAGATGCCCGTGGCGATCAACCCGACCAAGAGCGAGACCCGCGCTCCCACGATCAGGCGCGAGAAGAGGTCACGGCCGAGCTCGTCGGCCCCGAGGATGTAGCGGGTATTGAACTGGCCCTCGACCCACAAACCCTGGGGGGCCTCGTAGCGCTCCCAGATGTCCTGGCGCAGCGGGTCCATGGGCGTGATCCAGGGA